>JBJSZP010000620.1:0-7396 GCA_046090365.1 Planctomycetia bacterium | reverse complement strand
GACAGACTCAGAGACCTCCTGGGCTTCGGGCTGGGGCTCGAGCGGCTGCTCCTCGAACTCCTCGAACTCCTCCACGACCTCGGGCGCGGTGGAGACGATGACGCGGGGTTTTTCCTCCTTGGGCGGCTCCTGGACGATGAGGGCCATGGAAAGGAGGATCACGATGTGCAGGAGCATGCTCACGGCCCAGGCGGGGGCGGTGCGCAGGATGCCGGAGGCGGAGGAGCGGCGGGGCAGCTCGGCCGGGGACTCGTCAGCCGGGGCAGCGGCGGCGGCGGGCGGTGGGGCCGGTGCCGGAGCGGGCGCGGCCGGAGGCTTGGGCGGCGCGGCAGGCTTTCGGGTGCCGGAATGGATCTGGCTGGCCATGGAGGGTCCCTTGGGCCGGATGCGTCAGGTCCGACGCTCTTTCAATAGTATCGGCCAGCCACGCGATCGCAAACCAGAACTGGGGCTTTTCGCCCGGCGGCCGCGGGGGTCGCTGGCGGCCCGCCCGGCGGATGAGTACGATCCCGTCCCTGGATTTCGGCCGTGGCAGACGAGGCTCCCGATGGCAAAAGGCAAGAAGAAACTCGAAGTGGTCCACCTCGTGTGCGAGGAAACCGGCGACATGAACTACACGCTGCGGCGCAAGACCGGCGGCGAGAAGCTCAAGGTCAAGAAGTATTCCCCCCGCCTCCGCAAGCACACGCTCCACAACGAGAAGCGGAAGTAAGGGCGGGTGCAGATTGCCAATCTGCACCTACGATGCGGGATGCAGTACCAGCCTGTAGCCGCAGATTGTTTATCTGTGGAATACGGGCCGGGTGCAGACTGAACAATCTGCACCTACGGTGCGGGGCTTTTCAGCCGACCGTTGCCAGCAGGGCTGCGACCTCCGCCGGCTCTGCCCGCGCGACCCGGCTTGCCTGGCGGACGAGCGACCGCTCGACGGCGGCGTCGGGAGTGGCGATCACAAGGCGGCATTCGGCCCGGCGGGTGAACCCGCCGCGGCCCGGCCGGACCGTGATCTCGATCTCGCAGGGTTCATCGGGAGCCGCCCGAGCGGCGCCGGGAATCGCCGCCGACACGGCGTGGGCAAGCGGTTCGTCGCACGCGGTCTCGGGCAGGCCCCAGCGCACCGCTGCCGTCGGCCGCTCCACGAGCCCGCGGCGACAGCGCGTGAGCCGTCCGCGGCGCAGGAAGTAGCCGACGTTCGGCCCGTCGCGCCAGCGGCGCGTGGCGCTCGGATCGGTCGGGTGCCAGACGTGCAGCGAGCAGGTGCGATCGAGGATCGATTCGAGCCGCACGCCCGCCGCGCGGAGCCGGAGGCCGAGATCGTCGTCCTCCTGCCCCCAGCCGACGAATCGCTCGTCGAAGCCGTTGACCCGCTCGAAGTCGGCCCGCCATACGCCGAAGTCGCCGCCCGCGAGCCGCGGCTTCGACGGATGCCGCAGGAGCCCATGCCACCACGCCTTGCGAAACCGCCGGCGCAGCAGCCGGCGTTCCGCCGCGGGCACGAGTGCGGCGAGATCGGTGCCGGCGAGCGTGCCCGGCTGCAAGGCCGCGCTCGTCTCCTCCGGAAGCCGCGCGCAGTAGCCGAGCTGGGCTACGCCCGGCCGACGCCGGGCCAGATACGTCGCCACATGGTCGCGAGGCATGATGCAGTCGCCGTCGAGAAACATGAGATACTCGCCACGGGCGAGTCGGGCCCCCTGATTCCGCACCCGCGCCAGGCGGAAGCCCGCGTGCGGCTCGGTCGTGAACCGCACCGGCAGCCGTGCCGTCTTCGTGAATGCGGCCACCACGTCGGCGGTCTCGTCGCGCGAGCCGTCGTCGGCCACGATCACCTCGATCCGTCCGTCCACGCCGCGTTGGCTGGCGATCGACTCGAGCACGAGCGCGAGGTGCCGCGGCTTCTCGAACGTGTTGACGATGACCGAGCAGTCGATGGTCGGCGGCGTCATGCCGAGCCCCCTTCGACCGCCCGGCGCACGAGGGCCTCGAGGCTGGGCTCGCCGGCGCGAAACTCGATCGCGATCTCGAGGGCCGCCAGCGGGATCGCTCCGAGCGACTCCGTCTGCACCTTGACGAGATCCTTGAGCGTGGTGACGACGAGATCGGCCCGGGCCGCGGTCGCGCGGGAGGCAAGGGCGGCCGTGTCGCCGGCCGCATAGGGGTGGTGATCGGGATACGTGGCGAAGTCGACGAGCTCGGCTCCCAGGCGCTCGAGCGCGAGCCGGAAGGCCGCGGGATTGCCGATGCCGCAGAAGGCGGCCACGCGTTGCCCGCGCAGGGCGTCGAGCGGCAGGTGCTCGCCTGCGGCGGTGCGGAGCCGGCGCGGCGCGTGGGTCGTCTCCGCCCAGACCTCGGGCCCACCGCTGCGGCAGATCTCGGCGAGGGTGGCCATGATCGCGAGCCGCCGGTCGGCGTCGACGGCGTCGGCCCGCGTGAGCACGACGGCGTGGGCCCGGCGCAGGCCGGCGAGCGGCTCTCGCAACAGCCCCCTGGGGAAGATGTGGCCGCAGCCGAACGGGTCGGTGGCGTCGATGGCGACGATGTCGAGGTCGCGGGCCAGCCGCCTGTGCTGGAAGCCGTCGTCGAGCACGATCGAGTCGGCGCCCTGCGCCACGGCCGCGGCGGCCGCCGCCACGCGGTCGCGATCCGCGACGTGCGGCACGCCCGGAAGCGCGAGGGCGAGCTCTGCGGCTTCGTCGCTCGTCTGGCCGCGGGCGGCGCCGTAGCCGCGGCTCACGATCGCCGGACGGCGTCCGGCCGCGACGCACCGGGCTGCCACCCAGGCCACGAGCGGCGTCTTGCCGGTGCCGCCGAGCGTCATGTTGCCCACGCAGACCACCGGCACGGACGCCCGCCGCGTGGGGGCGATCCCGCGGTCGTAGGCCGCGTTGCGGATCGTGACGGCCGCGGCGTAGGGCAGCGCGATCGCCGCCAGTCCGGCGCGGGCGAACGCCGCCGCCACACCCGCCTGGGATCCGTCCACGAGCCGGCGGAACGCAGCAGCGTCGGGAAGCACGGGCATGGCGAGGCTCGGGAGTCGGCCCGTCGGGGCGAATGCCGCCCGCGAAAGCCTGCGGCACGATAGGTGGCGGCGCGAGCGCGCGTCAACGCGGCGAACCATTGGGCTCCGCCCGCCGATATACTTTGGAGAAGCATCTCCGTCGGCCGGTAATCCCTCCGGCGTCGGCCGGTATATCTGGAGCCCCGCGATGGCGACCGCGTCCGATCCCGCAGCGCCCGCCGCCGTCGATCCGACCGCGCTCCCCAGCGACGCCGGGATGGGCGACCTCGCCGTCAGCCGCTGGGATCCGGGCGCGGAGGAGCCGTCGAAGTCGGACCGCTACCTGGCCCGTCGGCTGGCCGCCGCGAGCGCCGACTACAAGAGCGTGGCCTGCACCACGTTTCTCTTGGGCGCGGCCGTCACCGGGGGCGCGTGGCTGGCGCTGGGGATCCTCGCCGAACACTGGCTCGTGCCCGGCGGGCTCTCGCCCACGGTCCGTTGGGCCTGGCTGGGCGTCGCCCTCGTGGCCCTCTCCGCGGCGGCCGTGCGCTGGCTCGTGCCGCTCGTGCGCTACCGGGTGAATCTCGTCTACGCGGCGCGGGCGATCGAGCGCGAGCATCCGGAACTGCACAACGACCTCGTCAACACCGTGCTCGTGAAGGCGCATCCGGAGTCGAACCCGGCGAAGGTCGTCCGCTCGCTCGAGCGCCGCACGGCGAAGCAGCTCTCGGAGGTGCCGGTGGAGGCGGTGATCGACCGCACCATCCCGCTGCGGCTGGCCTGGGCGCTCGCCGCGCTCGTGGGCCTCGCGGGCCTCTACGAACTGGCCGCCCCCAAGAGCCTGCTCGTGAGCGCCGTGCGGCTGCTGGCGCCCTGGGCCGGCTGGGCCGCGCCGTCGCGGGTGCAGATCGGGCCGCCGCGGCTCGCCTGGCGGATGCCCGCCGAGCAGGGCGAGGCGGCCGATGCGCTCGACCGCCGCGGCCTCGCCATCGAGGCGGGGGCCGCCACGCTCGTGCGCGGGCGGCAGCTCGTGGTGGCGGCCGACATCCGCGGCCTGCGGCGCGGGGAGCGGCCCGAGGTGGTCGTGGCGCCGCTGCGGGCCGACGGCGCCGTCGACACGACCGCGCCGGCCTGGTCGGCGGAACTCGTGCGCACGCAGGGGGCGAGCGGAGCCGATCGACTGTTCGTGGCGGTGCTGCCCGATGCGACCCGCGGGCTCGACCAGTCGGTGGAGATCACGATCGCCGCCGGCGATGCGCGGAGCCAGCCTGTGCGGGTGGCCGTGGTCGATTCACCGACGCTGCTCGTGCGCGAGATCCGCTATGCGTTCCCCGCGTACACGCGGCGGGCTCCGGAGACCGTGGCTTGGCAGGGCGATATTCGCGGCCTCGAGGGGACGGAAGTGACCGTCGTGGCGGAGAGCAACCAGCCGCTCGAGGACGCCTGGATCGACTTCGACGCCGACGGCAATCGCGACCTGAAGTTCGCGAAGTCGGCCTCCGATCACGCGCGGGTCACGAAGACGTTTCAGCTCCGGCTCAAGGACGATGGCACGCGGTCGGAGCATGCGTCGTATCGCCTTCTCTTCCAGCCGCGTTCGGCCGGGCCCGTCGGCCGCGAGCAGGTGATCACCGATCCGCTCGAGCATCGCATCGAGGTGCTCGCCGACGTGGCGCCGGAGGTGGCGATCGACGAGCCGCGCGAGTCGCCACTGCGGGTGCCGCCGGCGGCGCCGGTCACGGTGCGCGTGCAGGCACACGACCCCGACTTCGCGCTCGCGCGGGTGGGCATCGAGACGCGGCTGCAGGGCGGCGCGGCCGGGCCAGAGATCGCGGTGTTGGAGAAGGAGCATGCCGGCGTGTTTCGCGGCGCCGCGCAGCTCGTGCCGGAGCGGCTCGGGGCCGGGCCCGGAGCGGTGCTCGAATATCGCGCGGTGGCGATCGACAACCGGCCGAAGCAGCCGAACGTGTCGCATTCGCCCTGGCAGGCGCTGAAGATCGACCCGTCGGCGCCGCCGCGGCAGCCCGAGCCGCCGCCATCCGGACGGCAGCCCGCCGATGGCGATCCCTCTCAAGGGCAGGGGGGCGAAGAGGGGAAGGGCGGTGAACAGGGACAGGCCGGCGACGGCCGGGACACCCGTGACACGAAGGGCGGCCCTCGAGGAGCGAAGCAGCAGGATCAGGACGGCGCGAAACAGCAGCGCGATCAGCCGCAGCCCGGCAACGAGAAGCAGCAGGGCAAGCAGGATGGCGAGGCCCAAGGCGCCCAGGGTGGCGACCGCCAGCAGCAGCCCGACAAGGGCAAGCAGGCGGGCAGTCAGCAGGGCGAGGGGCAAAATCAGGGCCAGGGCGCGGAGCGGGGCCAAGGCCTCGGTGCCCAAGGCGAGCGGCAAGGCGGCGCCGAACAGCAGGCGGGCAAACAGCAGCAGGGCGGCAAGCAGCAGGACGGACGGAACGACCGCGGGCAGCAGGAAGGTCAGCAGGACGGCCGGCCGCAGGCCGGGCAGCAACGGGGCAACGACGGGAAACAGGCGAGCGGGGCCCGCGACAATGCCGTGGCCGCCGACGGCACAAACGACGGCGAGGCGATGGAGCGGATCCTCGACCATCGCCGTGAGCAGGGCGAGAAGCAGGGCGGCAACGGGGGCGAGAAGCAGGGTGAGCAGCAGGGTGAGCAGCAGGGTGAGCAGCAGGGTGACGGCGCGAAACAACAGCGTGACCGAGTGGAGCCGGGCGAATCCGGAAAGCAGCCCGACGGTGACCACGAGCATGCCCCGTGCAACCGCGCCGACGGGAAGCCGTGCGGCAAAGAGGGCTGCCCGACGTGCCAGGGGCAGGGGGGCGGCGGCCAGGCGGGCGGCAGTGGCCAAGCGGGTGGTGGCGGCAAGCCCGGCACCGCTGCTGCTGGCGGAGAGAAGGATGCTGGCGGGGACAAGAAAGATGGATCGGGTGCCGCCGAGGCCGACGGTGAGCAGGGAGCCGGCGCCGAGGGCGCCGGCGAGAAGGGTGCCGGCAAAGAGGGCGCGGGCCAAGCAGGTGCGGGCAAGGAAGGCGCTGGAAAAGAAGGCGCGGGCAAGCAAGGTGCCGGTAAGGAAGCCGCTGGTCAGGCCGGCACGGGCAAGCAGGGCGCGGGCAAGGGCGCCGGTGCGGGTGGCGACGACGCAGGCGAGCCGTCCACCAACGGAGAGCGGGAAGGAGCGCCGGGTGATGGCCAGCAGGCCGGCGGAGCAAAACAGGGCTCGCGGGAAGGCCCGGGCCAAGAGGCCCGCGATCAGCGTGCCGGCTCGAAGCCGGGTGCCCAGCCGGGCGCCGGCGACAAGCAGGCCGCCGCGGGCGACAAGGCCGCGCCCCAGCCGGGCGAGGCCGGCAGCGGCGCCGGTCAGACGGGCAGCGGCGGCTGGGCCGGCGGCGACGCCGCGCGTCGGCCCGACGGCGCCCCGATGCCCGACGGCCCCGCTCCAGCGAAGGAGACGGAGTGGGGCGAGCAGGATCTCGCCCATACCCGCAATGCCGCGAATCTCGCGCTCGAGCACCTGCGCAGGGCGGTCGAGGCGGGCGACACAGAAGTGCTCGACCGCCTCGGCTGGACCCGCGACCAGGCCCGGGCGTTCCTCGAGCGGTGGGAGAAGATGCGCCGGCTCGCGGAGAGCGCCGACCCGGTCGAGCGGGGTGCGTTCGAACGCACGATGCGGAGCCTCGGGCTGCGGCCCGACGGCGTGAGGAGCTCTCGCGACGTGCCCGCCGACGCCCGCGGCGGCCAGGCGGAAGGGCGTCGCAGCCGGCCGCCGGCCGACTATCAGGAGCAGGTCAAGGCGTACACGCAGGGGACGAGCGGAGAATGACGCCGATGTTCGCAGGCCCGCGGTACCTGGTCGCCTTCGGGCCGAAGCGAGTCCCGCACTGCTTCACCGACGTGCTCATCCTCGGCGGTGGCCTGGCCGGGCTGCGGGCCGCGCTCGCCGTCGATCCGCGGCTGTCCGTCACGGTGGTCACGAAGAACGACCTGCAGAGTTCGTCGAGCCAGTGGGCACAGGGGGGCATCGCGGGCGTCCACGACCCCGAGGACCGGTTCGACAACCACGTGGCCGACACGCTCACCGCCGGCGGTGGGCTGTGCCACGAGGCGGTGGTCGATGCGGTGATCCGCGAGGCGCCGGGGCGGATTGCGGAACTCGTCTCGTGGGGCACGAAGTTCGACGAGCGCGACGGTGCGCTTGACCTCGGCCGTGAGGGCGGCCACAGCCACCATCGGATCGTGCACGCGCTCGGCGACGCCACCGGCCGCGAGGTGATGCGGGCGGTGATCGAGCAGGCGGGGCGGCTCGACAACCTCGAGGTCTGGCCCGACACGTTCACGATCGACCTGCTCACCGACTCCGGTGGCTGCCGCGGAGCCCTCGTC
>JBJSZP010000619.1:0-745 GCA_046090365.1 Planctomycetia bacterium | reverse complement strand
TGTTTTGCACCGACTCCTTGCCGAGGTAGTGGTCGATGCGAAACACCTGGCTCTCGCGAAACACCGTGTGCAGGTGTTCGTTGAGGGCCCGCGCCGTCGCGAGGTCGGTGCCGAACGGCTTCTCGACGACGATCCGGCGGGGCCCGTGCTCCTCGGACGCCATCCCGTGCGACCCGAGCGCGGCCACCACCGGGGCGTAGAACTGCGGCGCCGTCGCCAGGTAGTAGACGCGGGTCGCTTCGCCTCCCGCCTCGAGCGCGGCGAGCCGGCGGTCGAGCGTGGCGAAGTCGTCGCTCCGCCCGATGTCGCCCGGCTGGTAGTGGATCCGCGCCGCGAACGCCCCCCACGACGCCTCGTCGACGGGCCCGCAGTCGCAGTGCTTCGCCGTCGTGTCGCGCAGGCTCGCCCGCCACTCCGCATCGGTCATGGGCGTCCGCGAAAACCCGACGATCCGCGTGTCGGCCGGCAGCGATCCGGCCCGCTCGAGGTTGTAGAGCGCGGGCACGAGCTTCCGGCTCGTGAGATCACCCGAGGCGCCGAAGATCACAATCGTGTGTGGCATGATGCGACGAGTCTAGCGTGTGCCGGGCTCAACGCGCCCAATCCGGCTCGGGGTTGCCCCCACCATCTCGCCGGACGCTCACTGCGCCCATCCCTGGGCTCCGTTCGCTCGGAGTCACAGGCGCTGCGCCATCCATGGCTCCGCTGGTGACTCACGCCGGCTCAATGGTAGGGGCAACCCCTC
>JBJSZP010000618.1:0-2264 GCA_046090365.1 Planctomycetia bacterium | reverse complement strand
TGATCGACGACCTGCTCGTCGCCGTCGTCTGCGGCGGCCACTGCCTGCTCGAGGGCGCTCGACGAGCTCGCGCCGGAGATGGAGGCCCTCAGCGATGCGGCCCTGCGGCGGCTTGCGCGGTCGCTCTCGTATCGGGCGAAGGCGGGCGAGCCGATCGACACGCTCATCGTCGAGAGCTTCGCCGCCACCCGCGAGGCCGGCCGCCGTAGACTCGGCATGCGGCACTACGACGTGCAGCTGCTCGCCGGCGTGGCGCTCGTGCACGGGGCGATCGTGGAGATGCAGACGGGCGAGGGGAAGACGCTCGTGGCCACGCTGCCGCTCGTGGCCTACGCGCTCGCCGGCAAGGGGGCCCACCTCGCGACGGTGAACGACTACCTCGCCAAGCGCGACGCCGAGTGGATGACGCCGATCTACGATGCGCTCGGCCTGTCGGTCGGCATCGTCCAGGCAGACATGGACTTCGACGCGCGGCGGAAGGCCTATGCCTGCGACGTCACCTACGGCACGGCGAAGGAGTTCGGCTTCGACTTCCTCAAGGATCGGCTCATGAACCGCGAGATCGCCGAGGGGCGGGCCGATCTCGGCGCGATGCTCACGGGCAGGGCGTCGTCCGGCGCGTCGCAGCTGATGCAGCGGCCCTACTGGTTCGCCCTCGTCGACGAGGCCGACAACGTGCTCATCGACGAGGCCCGCACGCCGCTCATCATCTCGGCCCCGCCCGGCGAGGCGCAGGCGGTGCAGCAGGCCGTGTTCGCGTTTGCGGCCGACGCCGCCGCCACGCTGGAACACGACCTCGACTTCGAGGCCGACGTGCAGAAGAAGACGTGCGAACTGCTCGGCCGCGGCCGCAGCCGCGTGCGGGCCCACCCGCGGCCGCCGATCCTCGACGGCGTGAGCCTGCTCGAGCTCTACGACGCCGTCGAGCGGGCCCTCAAGGCGCGCCGGTATTTCATCCGCGACCAGCAATACGTGGTGCGCGACGGCAAGATCGTGATCATCGACGAATTCACCGGCCGCTCGGCCGAGGGCCGCACCTGGCGCGACGGCCTCCACCAGGCCGTGGAGGCGAAGGAACAGGCGGAGGTGACGGTGCCTTCGGGCCACGCCGCCCGGATCACGATCCAAGACCTGTTCGCCCGCTGGCCGCACCTCGCCGGCATGACGGGCACGATCGCCACGAGCGCCGGCGAGATCAGCCGCACCTACGACGTGGCCGTGGCCACCGTGCCGACCAACCGGCCCGCCATCCGCAAACGGCTGCCGCCGGCGATCTGCGCCGATCTCGACGACAAGTTCGCAAGGATCGTGGCGGAGGTGCAGGAGATGCATGCGCTCGGCCGCCCCGTGCTCATCGGCACGCGTTCGATCGACAAGTCGGAGCGGCTCTCGCAGCTGCTCACCGAAGCCGGTTTGCCACACACGGTGCTCAACGCGCGGCAGATCGACCGCGAGGCGGAGATCGTGGCCGGGGCGGGGCAACTCGGGCAGATCACCGTGTCGACGAATATGGCCGGCCGCGGCACCGATATCAAATTGGGGCCAGGCGTCGGCGAGCTCGGCGGCCTGCACGTGATCTGCACGGAGCTCCACGACTCCGCCCGCATCGACCGCCAGCTGATCGGCCGCTGCGGCCGGCAGGGCGACCCCGGCACGTGGCGGCAATACGTGGGGCTCGACGACGACATTCTCGTGAGCGGGTTCGGCCCGAAGCGGGCCGCCGGCATCGCGAGGCGGCTGGCCTCGTTCGTCGGCGGCTCGTCGGAGCGGGCGCTGCGGGTCTTCAAGCGCGCCCAGCAGCGCGTGGAGGCGCGGCACGTGCGCCAACGCCGGCTGCTCGAATACGTCGAGCGGCAGCGGGCCGAGGCTCACATCCAGATGAGCCAGGATCCGTATCTCGACGCCGCGAGTTGAGGTTCACGCGAAACATCGGCATCCTGCCGATTTTCGCTTGGCCCGGCGAAGGCAAAGCCAAGGTTTGCCTTGCCGGGCGACGGCTCGGCATCCAGCCGAGCCTCCTTCACGCGAAACATCGGCGTCCTGCCGCCAAGACGGGCGGAAGCCCGTCCTCAACCCAGCCGCTTGCGCGGCTGCGGGGCAAGCCAAGGTTGCCCCGAGCCGCGGACGGTCGCACCTCCGGGCGACCGATAGGGGTAGGGAGGCCCGATTGAGTTCGGGCCCCCCTCCCTCCGAACCGTGCTGGCGGGTCTCCCGCACACGGCTCTCCGGTCGATGGTGTTACCTCCGTGAGGATTGAACGGCCG
>JBJSZP010000617.1:0-3708 GCA_046090365.1 Planctomycetia bacterium | reverse complement strand
GTCGGCCCGCAGGCTGCCGCCCACGACGTCGACCACCGTGCGGCCGATCGCGGCCCCCGCATCGGCCCTCATCCAGCGCAGCCCGATCACCTTCGCCCGCTTCACGGGGATCGTCTCCTCGTCGAGCACGACGGTCACCGTGTCGGGGCCGATCGCGGAGATGGCACACTCGACGAACTCGAATCCATCCGGCTTGCCGATCACGACAAGGTCGCTCGTCGTGCCCTCGGGCACAGACTCGACCCACGCCCCACGGCCCTCGGCAAGCCACTCCACCGACCGGATCCGCCCCAGCGGCAGTTCGATATTTCCTGCCGGCGTGGCGAGCGTCGCCGTCGCACCCTGCCAGGAAAACTCCGCGCCTCTCGCGAGCGTGCCGTCGGTGAGGGCGAGCCGCACCTGGCCCGGGCCGACATCGCCCCCGGCGTCGCTGCGGGCGAGCGCGCGCACACGGTCGAGCGGCAGCGATCGCGGCGCCTTGCCCTCGCCGGCGAGGTCGACCGCCGTGGCCGAGATGCCGGCGAGCCGGCCTGTTTCGACCGTGCCGTCGGCGAGCTCGACGCGCACCTCGATCGCGGCGGCGAATCCCGGCATGGCGGCGAGTGCCGCGGCTGCCAGCGCCGCCAGCCACCCGCGCGGCACGCGCGGCGTCGAGGGGGCCGATGATCTCGGGTCGGTCCTGCGCACGGGCGGCTACGGGGTGTCCGCCCCCGCTGCCAGCCGCTTGAAATACTGTTCGATCGCCTCGCGGTAGTGCGCGGGAAACTCGCGGCCGATCTGCTGGAGCGCCTCGTCGCGCTGGTGCGGCGGCAGGTTGCCCCAGCCGTCGGTGCCGCCGAGGTCGCGCCGGGTCACCTCGCCCGGTCCCTTGCCGTCGGCGAGCCGGCTGTCGTCCATCGGCTTGCCCTGGCCGCCCCGGCCGGCGCTGCCACCGCCACCACCGCCGCCGCCCGACTGGCACTGCTGCTGCTCCTCGAGCTTCGCGATCAGCTTGTCGAGCGACTCGATCACGCCGTCCTGCACGGCCCGCGTCCGCGGCCCGGCCCGGCCCTGGTCGAGCCGGCGGGTCACGTCGCGCATCCGGCGGGCGATGTGATCGAGCGATTCCTCCTCGAGAGCGGCGATGTCGGCCCGCAGCAGGCGGGCCACCCGCTCGTAGCGCACCGGGATCTCGCCGCCCCGTTCGAGCAGCCGGTCGAGCGACTCGACGGCCGCGTCGGCCTCGAGCAGCCAGTGCTGACAGGCGGCCCGGTGGAAAAGAAGGGCCGCGGGATCGACCGCGGCGGCGAGATCGAGATCGGCGAGCAGGGCGAGGCCGTCGTCGAACCGGTCGAGCCGCACGCACTCGCGGCCCAGCCAGAGCTTCGCCGCGTCTCGCACGAAGGGGTGCACGTCCGATGCCGCGAGCCATTCGCGATCGGCGTCCGGATCCTGCACGAGCGCGGCACACCGCTGATCGACCGCGGCGCAGGCGGCCATCACGCGGTCGAGGAGATCGGGGCTCGCCGCTGCATCGCCCCACGCGGCGAGCGCCGCCGCGCGGGCCTCGGCTGGTGCCGCCGATGCATCGAGCCAGGCCGTGAGCCGCGTCTGCACGTCGGCCCTCGACGGGATACTCCACGTGGGTGGCCGCTCGAGTTCGCGGCTCGCTTCGGCCCGCCCCACGTCGGCTGCCACGGGCCCGACGCAGAGCGCCGAGCCGATGATCGCGGCCACGATCCACCCGCCACCTGAAATCCTCGGGTTCATGCGCGACTGCACTCCGGCGATGCCCTCAATCATACCCGCCCCGAACCCTTTTGGCACGAACGTGGCCACGTCGGGCAACACACCACATCATCATGCGCGCCAGGCCCGGAGGGCCGGGTTCGCGCCAGCCGACGGAGGTCGGCCAAGGGAATTTCGGCACGATGCCGAGAATTCCCGTGAGGCTAGCCGGACGGGTTTGTGCCAGCCGACGGAGGTCGGCCACGGGCAGGTCGGCAGGATGCCGAGCCTTCCCGTGAAACCCCTTACTCCGTGCGGCCGGTGACGATGTCGCGGGCGGCCCGCTCGATCGTGTGCTGCCGCTCCGCGAGCCGCTCGATGGCCCGCAGGAGTTCCGGCTCCTCCGGCCGCTCGACGCCGTCGGTGAGCAACTGCGCGAACCGCTTCGTGCGGGTGTTCACCCGCATCTGCAGCGAGCGGATCATCTTCAACTCGGAGGTCTTGTCGACGAGCGGCTGCTCGCCCGGCTGCGCCGGCCGCCACCCTGCCCCGCCCTGCTGCCGGGCCTGCTGCTCCTTCTGCGCCTTCTCGAGCGCGCCGAGCATCTCCTCGAGATTGGCGACGAGATCCTGGACGAGCCCCCGCGTCGTCTCCCCGGCGTCGCCGCGACCGAGCCGCGCCGCAGCCTGCGTGGCATCGTCGCGCACCTGTTCGAGGGCTTCGGGTATCGCCACGGCCGAGCCGTCGTCGCGCACGAGCACGAGCGCCTTGGCGGCATCCACGCCCACCGCCGCCTGGTCACGGCCCAGCCGGGCCGCTTCGAGCTGCCGTTCGCGGTCGGCGCCAGGCTGGCCGGCGGCCGATTCCGCAGTGAGCTTTTCGATGCCGGCGAGCACCGCCTTCTCGGCCCGCAGCATGCCCCGCAGGCGGGCCTCGAGCTGCACGAGCAGCTTCTCCACCTCCTCCTCGCGCATCTGGCGGAGAATCTCCTCGAGCTCCGCGCGGGCCGTCTCCAGTTCCTCCACGGCCTTCTCCTGCTCCGCGCGGGCGTCGCGCCGCTGGGCGTCGTCGAGCCGTTCTTTCGCCTGCTGCATCCGGCGCTTGGCCGCGTCGAGTCGCTGCCGCGTGCGCGCCGCCCGCGAGGCCTCGTCGTCACCCTCGATCGGCTTTTCGTCGGTCTCAGACGCGCCCGCCTGCCCCGCCTCGGCGCCTTCCTCGCCTCCCGGCTCCGCCGAGGGCTTGCCGCCCTGCGGTTGCCCCGGCTGGCCCTCGCCCCCTGGCGATTTTTTCCCGTCGCCCTGCTGCCCTTCGCCCTCCGCTCCCTTTCCGGAGGGCTGATCCGCCGGGTTGGCGTCTGCGGCGCCGGCTTTGGCATCCATGCGTCGCGCGAAGCCCTCGATGTCGCGGGCGAGCGCGTCGGTCTCCTCCGCGAGCTTCGCCTGGCGGTCGGCAAGTTTGCCGCCGTCGGCCCCGGCTTCCGTGGCCCCCTCGATGTCGCGCTGTTTCGCGATCGCCTTGGCGACGCGGGCGAGAAACTGCTTCACTTCCTCCTTCACCGTCGCCTGCTGTCGCTCGGTGTCGCCGGCCTCGAGCAGGCCGAGCAATTCCTGCAACTTCTCGACCGCCGTCGCCTGGCTCGCGCCGGCCTTGAGGAGCTGCCCCTGCTCGAGCAGGTTCACGATCACGTCGAGCCGATCGCCCACCTCCTGCTCCCGCGCCTGCGCGAACACCTCGCGCAGGAGCGCCGAGCGCCGCGGGTCGCTCGCCGCGAGCAGGTCGGCGAGCCGGAGGAAAGTGCGCTCGAGATCGTGGAATTGCCGGGCCACCTCCTGCTCGCGCGCGGCGAGCGGCGGCGGGGCGGCGGGTGGTTCGGCAGCCACAGCGATGCTCGCCAGACTGCATGCCGCCGTGACCAGCATGGCCACCCCATGGCGGCATGCACGGCTCGACGACACGGACGAATGCAAGGCCAGCATGGCGGAACCATCACGGCTGTTCGAG
>JBJSZP010000616.1:0-978 GCA_046090365.1 Planctomycetia bacterium | reverse complement strand
CACGCCCTCGCCCGTCGGCGTGGCGATCGAGAACGAGAGATACCCCTCGCCGCCGAGGCCGAGGCCGGCCACGCTCGGGCCGTTCTTGATGAACAGCGTGGTGTCGAGGAGCCGCCCCATGCGGGTCATCGTGCGCACGTTGTTGGAGTGGATGATCGCCGTGTGGCGGAAGCCGTGCTCGCTCTCGTGGGCTCGCTCGATCGCTTCGTCCACGTCCTTGCAGCGCACGAACGGCAGGAAGGGCATCATCTGCTCGGTGGGCACGAACGGGTTGTCGACGTCGGTCTCGCCGAACACGAGTTCGAGGCCGTCGCGGGCGGTGGCCCCGGCGGCCTGGGCGAGGAGCGACGCGTCCTTGCCGAGCAGGTCCTTGCAGGGCACCCAGTGGCGATGCGCGCCCTCGCCCGTCATCACGATGGCCCGCTTGGTGAGGGCGTCGACCTGCTGGGCGGAGAGCCGCAGGGCCCCGGCCTTCTCCATCGCGGCCATCATCCGGTCGAACACGCTCGCGACGACGAACACCTGCTTCTCGCCGATGCAGAGGAGGTTGTTGTCGTAGGCCGCGCCCTGGATGATCGAGCGGGCGGCGTTGTCGAGGTCGGCCGTCTCGTCGACGACGACAGGGGGATTGCCCGGGCCGGCCACGATCGCCCGCTTCGGCGACTGGAGGGCCGCCTTCGCCACGGCCGGGCCGCCGGTCACGCAGATCAGCTTCACGCCGCGGTGGTTGAACAGTGCCCCGGCCGATTCGAGCGTGGGCTCGGCGATGATCGTCACGAGGTTGTCGATGCCGATGTCTCGGTGGATCGCCTGGTTGAACCGGCGCACGCCCTCGGCGGCGATCTTCCGGCCGCTCGGGTGCGGGTTGACCACCACCGTGTTGCCGCCGGCGATCATGTTGATCGCGTTGCAGGCGATCGTGGGGAGCGAGTGCGTGACGGGCGTGATCGCGGCGATCGGGCCGAACGGGGCGTGCTC
>JBJSZP010000615.1:0-2078 GCA_046090365.1 Planctomycetia bacterium | reverse complement strand
TCGGGCGGTCGACGGTTTCAGCGACGACCCGCTCCACGAGCGCGAGGCGCTCGCCGCTCCGGGCCTCGTGCAGAAGTACGCCGGGAGAGCGCTGCTGCTCGCCGCGCCCGGCTGCGCCGTCAACTGCCGCTACTGCTTCCGCCGCGAGTTTCCCTATGCGGAGAGCGGGGCCACCCGGGCTGGCATCGAGGCCGCGCTCGACCGGATCGCCGCCGACGGCTCGCTCAGCGAGGTGATCCTCTCGGGGGGCGATCCGCTGCTGCTCGACGACGACCGGCTCGGCGAGATCGTCGCGCGGATCGAGGCGATGCCCCACGTGCGGCGGCTGCGGATCCACTCGCGGCTGCCGATCGTGCTGCCCGAGCGGGTGACCGACGCGCTTGCCGGCCTGCTCCGGGGCACCCGCCTGGCCTGCGTCGTGGTGGTGCATGCCAATCACCCGGCGGAGCTCGATGCCAGCGTGGCGGCGGCGGCCGAGCGGCTGGCGGCGGCGCGGGCGATCCTGCTCAACCAGGCCGTGCTGCTCGCCGGCGTCAACGACTCGGCCGACGTGCTCGCGGCCCTGTCCGAGCGGCTCGTCGACCTGGGCGTGGTGCCCTATTACCTGCACCTCCTCGACCGCGTGCGCGGCACGGCCCACTTCGAGGTGGGCGAGGAGCGGGCCCGGGACCTGCTCGACGCACTGCGCCGCCGGCTGCCCGGCTACGCCGTGCCGCGGCTGGCCCGCGAGGTGCCCGGAGAGCCCGCCAAGGTGTGGATCGGCTAAGATTGCGACGCACTCGTTCATCCCCTGGAGCCCCACCCATGAAAGTCCTGATCGCCGTCGACGGATCGGCCGCGTCGCTCGATGCCGTCGGCTTCGCCGGGCGGCTCGTCGATCCTGCCGCCGACGAGGTCGCCATCTACTTCTCGCCGCTCGAGCTCCAGCGCAAGCTCCCGGGCAGCCCGCGGGCGATGGTGGACGGCGCCGTGGCGGCGATCGTCGACGAGGCCAAGCGGCAGCTGCCGGAGCCGTGCGCCAATCGCGCGCAGTCGCTCCACAGTTCGCAGGCCCCCGCCGTGGGCATCCTCGAGTCGGCCGCGTCGTGGCGTGCCGACCTCGTGGTCGTCGGCGCCCGCGGCATGGGCACGGTCGAGCGGCTGCTCCTCGGCAGCGTGTCGCGGGCGGTGCTCCACGGCGCGCACCTGCCGGTGCTCGTCGTCCGCGGCCCGGCCCCGTCCGGCCGCGGGCTGCACGTGCTCGCCTGCCACCATGAGAAGAGCGCGGCGGCCGTCGCCAAGACGCTCGGCATGCTCCACTGGCCGGCGTCGACCCGCGGCCACGTGATCGGCGTGGCCGAATCGATGCTCGCCGGGCCCCTGCCTTCCTGGCTCGAGAAGCGGGCCCGTGATCCCGACACGGCCGCGATCGCGAAGGCCTGGCAGCAGGAGCACGCCGCCGAGGTGAGCGACCTCGCCGGTCGGCTCGCGGCCTTCAAGAAGTCGCTGCCGCCCGCGTTCCACGCCGCCGAACCGATCGTGGTGGAGGGGAACCCGGGCGAGAAGATCATCGCCACGGCGACGGCCGACGGCGACGATCTCATCGTGGTGGGCCGCACGCCCACCGACGCCGTCTCCCGCTGGCTCCTCGGCAGCACATCGGAAGCCGTGCTCGTGCACGCCAGCGCGAGTGTCCTGCTCGTGCCCGTCGAGAAGACAGCCTGACGTAGGACAGGCTTCAGCCTGTCATGCCTCAACGCAGGCGTTCCGGCTTCGGGCTCCCCATATCCCGTCGCCGGACGTTCACTGCGGCCCTCGTCTCGCCTCTCCCGCTGGGAGAGGCCGGCCGCAGGCCGGGTGAGGGTGCCTTTCGTGGCGCGACGAAAGCACCCTCACCCCCGCCCTCTCCCAGAGGGAGAGGGAGAGGAGGGGCAACCCCGAGCCTCCTCTTTCCTGATTCAGTTGAGGAGGCTTCGGGCTCCCCGTGTCCTGGAGCAGGCGTATGCAGGCAAGCGCAGCCATGGATGGCGCAGCGCAGCCGGAGTCGAGTGAACGGAGGCCTGGAGGGCCGCAGTGAACGTCCGGCGACGGGATTCGGG
>JBJSZP010000614.1:0-2532 GCA_046090365.1 Planctomycetia bacterium | reverse complement strand
CACGCTCCCAGACAGGCTAAAGCCTGTCCTACGATGACCCAGACAGGCGAGACGCCTGTCCTACGCTGCCCACGTGAAACGGCTGCGATTTTCGGGTACCATCAGCGAGAAGGGGTCGGACGCAGACTGGCGGACGCGTCTCCCGTCCCTTTTGACAGCACGCCCGGAGCCGAATCATGAGCGTCCAGATGGAACTCTCGCGGATCATCATCAGCGAGATCAACGATCAGCAGGTGGTGTATCTCAAAGAGGTCGAAGGCGACCGCACGTTCCCGATCCTCATCGGCCTGTTCGAGGCCACGAGCATCGACCGCCGCGTGAAGCATCATCAGTCGCCCCGCCCGCTCACGCATGACCTGCTCGTGGCGTCCGTGGAGCTGATGGGCGGGGAGTTCCAGGACGTGGTGATCAGCGAGCTCAAGGAGCACACCTACTTCGCCACGATCCGCGTGCTCAAAGACAACGAGATCGTCGAGATCGACGCCCGCCCCTCCGATGCGATCGCCGTGGCCGTGACCTGCGAGCCCAACCTCCCGATCTACGTCGCGGAAGAGGTGCTCGAGAACGTGCTCGGGTAGCGTTCGCTTGCCGGTGATTCACCCCGGCGGCCAGCCGAGCGATCTGCCACCGAGCAGGTGGACGTGCAGGTGATCCACCGACTGCCCGCCGTCGCGGCCGCAGTTGACCACCAGCCGGTAGCCGCCGCCGAGGCCGAGCGTCGCCGCGACCTGCGTCGCCACCAGCACGAGGTGCCCCACGAGCGCCTCGTCGGCGGGCTCGAGATCCGCCAGCGACGGGATCGGCTTCTTCGGGATCACGAGCACGTGCGTCGGGGCCTGCGGGGCCACGTCGTGAAACGCGAGGCACAGGTCGTCTTCGTGGACGATCCGGGCCGGGATCTTCCGCTCGATGATCTTCGAAAACACGGTCTCGGGCATGGCGTGCTCTCCTCGGGTCCTACAGTCCGAAAGCCTTGCGCAGCACCCGCAGCGACTTCTCGCCGTGCTCGGCTCCGACGATCACGTTGAGCCGCACCTCGCTCGTGCTCACGAGGTCGATGTTGATGCCTTCGTCGGCGAGCGGCTTGAACAGCCGGTCGGCCACGCCGGCGTGGCTGCGGATGCCCACGCCCGTGATCGAGAGCTTGGCCACGTGCGGCACGTCGGCCACCTGCGCCCCGCGGGCGGCCGCGATCCGGCGGGCAACTTCGGTCGCCCGACCGCGGTCGCCGGCCGGCACGGTAAACGAAATCTCGGCCCGCCCGTCGCGCGGATGGCTCTGCACGATCATGTCGACGTTCAGCCCCGCCCGCCCCACCTCCTCGAACACGGCTGCGGCCACGCCGGGCGTGTCGGGCAGGTCGGTGAACGTGACGAGCGCCTGCGACGAGTCGAGCTGGCAGTCTTCGATGGCGAGGTCTTCCATCCCCTCGAGCCGGCGCACCACCTCGAGCGGGCTCGACTTCGCGAGGTGCGTCCCCGACACGTCGGCCTCGCCGTCGACCGTCTCGGCCTCGAGGCCAAACGCCCTGTGCACCGCCTGCACGGCGGCCTGGGCGTCGGACTTGTCGACGAGCGCGGAGATCTTGATCTCGCTCGTGGTGATCATGCGCACGTTGATGCCGGCGGACGAGAGGGCCGAAAACATCCTCCCCGCCACCCCCTCCTCGCGCTCCATCCCCACGCCCACCACGCTCACCTTCGCGAGCGCCGCGTCGTGCGAGACGCCGCTCGCGCCGAGTTCCTTGGCCACGGCGTTCGAGAGGTCGAGGGCCTCGGCGAGGTCGTCGGCCGGCACGGTGAACGAGATGTCGGCCCGGCCCCCCTGGCCAACGTTTTGCACGATCATGTCAACGGCGATCCCGCCGGCTGCCAGCCGCGAGAACAGCGCATGGCTCGACCCGGGCTGGTCGGGCACGTTCTCGAGCGTGATCCGGGCCTCGTCCTTGGCGAGGGCGACGCCGCTCGCCGGCCGCGGGGTCGACTCCTCGGCGGAGAGGATCACCGTGCCCGGCACGTCCTTGAAGCTCGACCGCACGAGCACCTTCACGCCGAATTTCTTGGCGAACTCGATCGACCGTGAGTGCATCACGCCCGCCCCGAGGCTCGCGAGTTCGAGCATCTCGTCGTAAGAGATCGAGCCCAGCCGGCGGGCTTCCGGCAGCATCCGCGGGTCGGTGGTGTAGACGCCGTCGACGTCGGTGTAGATCTCGCACAGGTCGGCGTCGAGCACCGCCGCGAGGGCCACGGCCGTCGTGTCGGACCCGCCGCGGCCGAGCGTGGTGATGTTGCCGTTCTGGTCGATCCCCTGGAAGCCGGCCGCGATCACGATCGCGCCGTCGGCGAGCAGCGACTTCACGTGGTCGGTGGAGATCGATTTGATCCGCGCCTTCGTGTGCGTGGAGTCGGTGCGGATCCCGATCTGGGCCCCGGTGAGGCTCACGGCCTTGCGGCCCAGCGCCTGGATCGCCATCGCGAACAGGGCCACGCTCACCTGCTCGCCGGTGGAGAGGAGCATGTCCATCTCGCGGGC
>JBJSZP010000613.1:0-13352 GCA_046090365.1 Planctomycetia bacterium | reverse complement strand
CCGGTGAACCCGATCTCCTTGGCGTAGTCGACGGCCATGTGCATGAACTTCGCGAGGTGGTCGATCTCGCGCTTCATGTCGGTGTTCCACAGGCACTGGTAGCCCTCGCGGCCGCCCCAGAACACGTAGCCGGCTCCGCCGAGTCGGTGCGTCACCTCGAGCGCCTTCTTCACCTGGGCCGCGGCCTAGGCGAATACCTCGGCGTTGGGGCTCGTGGCGGCGCCATGCACGTAGCGGGGGTGCGAGAACAGGTTCGCCGTGCCCCAGAGCAGTTTCTTGCCGCTGCGCTTCTGGGCCTTCTCGAGCGCGTCGGCGACGGCGGCGAGGTGCTTGTTGCTCTCGGCGAGCGTCGCGCCGTCCGGGGCGACGTCGCGATCATGAAAGCAGTAGAAGTCGCAGCCGAGTTTCTCGAGGAACTCGAAGGCCACGTCCACCCGCTTGAGCGCCGCCTTGAGCGGGTCGTTCTCGGTCTCCCACGGCCGCACCATCGTGCCGGGGCCGAAGGGATCGGCGCCGGTGCCGCGAAACGCATGCCAGTAGGAAACGGCGAACCGCAGGTGGTCACGCATCGGCCTGCCCTCCACGAGCGCGTCGGCGTCGTAGTGGCGGAACGCGAGCATGTTCTTGGTCTGCGGGCCCTCGTAGCGAATGGTGCCGATACCGGAGAATGCCTCTGCCATGAGTTGGTCCTTGCGAGTCGGAAATCGAGATTGAATGGTGGCACAAGATTACAGGCGAAATCGCCATTTGTCGCCGGGCGCACACCGGGTTCCCAAACCACGCTGATCGGTTCGACGGCGGGCGAGGGCGAGGCCGGCGAGGCCGATGCCAACGGCTCAGGGGCGGATCGATACGCCCAGGGCTTCGCCGAGCCGAATCCAGTCACGGTGGCCAGATTCCACGATCCAGCGGAGCACGCTCATGTCGATGTCTTCATATTGGTGAACGGCCACGTTCCGAAACCCGACCATGCCGCACAGAGCCGCGGTCAAGGGGCCGCCGATCAATCCCGCCCGTTCGAGCAGGACGAATGCATCGGCCGTGCTCTGCGGAACCCCAAGGTGCCGATCGGCAACAACGTGCATCGCCATGTCGATGGCGGCTTGGCACGCACGCTCGATGTTGAGCGTCAACGCATCGACGTGGGTGAAATCATTCAGTTGCGGGCATGACCGTGCCTCCTCGAGCATCCGGCGTACGCAGCGCTCGATGATCGCCGCCTTGTTCAGCAGAATGTCGTCAGGCTGCATACGCACGGAGAACCTCGCGTCGCGCCTCTTGCAGCGACGCATACATCGAGAGCGTGAGCATCGCGAAACGGGCAGTCACGCGCGGATCCCTGTGATAGATGATTTTTCCCGTCGTGACCGCCTCCTTGGCATAGACCACGTTTGCCGTGGAAAGCACCCCGAGATCTACGGAGCGGCCGAAGATCTTCGTAAGCTCCGCCGTGAGCGCGAGCCGCTCCTCGATCGTAATCCCGGCTCGGTCGCTCGGCAGGATTGCCACGTCGACGTCGCTGTCTGGACGAAGACGGTTCGTGGCTGCAGACCCAAGGATAAACGCGGTCTGCACGACACTGTGTCGTCGAAGGGCTTCAGCCGCAGCTGCCACGGACCTTACGTCGACTGATGCGTCGCTCACTGTGTCACCGTGAGAGAAAGAGTCGCCATTCACACCACTGGGAGAGTGTATCCTCCGACCGCCCGGACAGGCTCACGCCCGCCCTAACAGCGACGGCGGGCGAGGGCGAGGCCGGCGAGGCCGATGCCGATGAGCACGAGCGTGGAGGGCTCGGGCACTGCGGCGAACGTGAGGTAGACGTCGCTGCCGACCTGCTGGAGGGCGAAGGAGGCGTCGGGGCGGATGGCGAGGAGCGAGTTGCCCGCTCCGTCGAGCCAGTCGGTGCCGTTGATGGCGAGGCCCGAGAGGCCCGTCGTCGTGCCGGCCGTGTCGTAGATCAGCCAGCCGTTGGCCCCGGCCTTGTCGGTCTCCCAGAATGGGTCGTTCCAGTTGACGACGCTGCCGGAGCCGTTGAACGCGAGCGTGAGCGTGGTCGGCCCGCCGAACGTGAGGTTGCCGCCGACGTTGATACCGTCGAACTCGACGCCGCGGGAAGGGGCAGTGGGATCGGCTGCCTGGGTAGGCGAGCGCTTGAGCGCGGCACGCTGCTTCACATCACAGCGGCCGCGTGGCGCGGGTGAGGAGCCTGCGGCCGGCGTCGGGGAACCACTCGATGAGGCCCGCGAGCAGGCTCGCCTTGCGCGGGATCACGAGTTCGCTCGTGCGCCGCTCGCAGGCGGCGAGAATCTGCCGGGCGAGCCAATCGGGGTCGAGTTGCTTCAGGCTCGTCGTACCGCCAGGAACGGCTGCTTCCGGCGGCAGGCCTGCTGCGGCAGCTTCGGCGGCGTAGCGGGCCGCGGCTCGATCGGCGGCAGGGTCGTCGGCCGCGCGGCGGATCGGGCCGGGCGACACGAGCAGGACATGCGCGCCGCGCGGTGCCAGTTCGAGCCGACGGCATCCACGTAGGCCGCGAGCGCCGACTTGGCCACGCTGTAGGGGCCCATGAACGGCATCACAATCTTGCCGGCGAGGCTTCCGATGTAGACGAGATGCCCGCGTGCCTTCGCCACGTCGTCTGCCACCGCCTGCGTGAGCTCCACGGCCGCCAGCAGATTGGCGTCGAGGTATTCCTGCAGGGTGGCCCGCGAGGCCTGCAGGATCGCCGCCCGGCCCGAGCGGCCCACGCAGAAGAACACGTCATCGATGCCGCCCAGGATCCGACCCGCCTCGGCGGCCACGCGGTCGCCCTCCCCTGCCCTGGCCAGATCGGCCGCGAGCCCGTGGACGCTGGTGCTCGGGGCGCCGGCCCGTTCGCAGGCCTCGAGCGCCGCCCGCACGCCGGCCGATGAGCGGCCCACGACGATCACTCGGGCGCCGGCGAGCGCGAGATGCCGCGCGAGCACGAGGCCGAATCCGGCCGTGCCGCCCGCCACGATCGCTCGTCTGTCGTGCCACGCCATGTCAGGAATTCCGCCGCACTCGGAATAGATGGAAGAGCGGAGTGTACCTCGGCCACTCACGGGCCAGTCGGGCCGCGTGGTACGATCCCGTTTTGCCCGCCTTGCCGCCCTCCCCCGCCTGCCGAGGAGCCCGCCATGACCACGCACCGGTCGCCCGAGATCGTCCGCACGAAAGTGGTCGCCACGCTCGGGCCGGCGTCGCGTGCCGAGGATGCCATTCGCCGGCTCGTCGATGCGGGGGTCGACGTGTTTCGGCTCAACATGGCGCATGGGTCGATCCCGGAGCACCAGGAGTCTCTCGACCGGATCCGCCGCGTGTCGGAGGCCACGCAGCGACCGATCGGCGTGCTCGCCGACCTCGCCGGCCCGAAGATCCGTCTCGGGGAATTGCCCGGCGGTGCGGTGGAGTGCGTGGAAGGCGCCCACATCAAGTTCGTGCGCGGCACCGAGAGTCAGGCCCCCGACGAGTTCACAACCACCTACGCCCCGCTCGTCGACGAACTCGCCGTGGGTGACTCCGTGATGCTCACCGACGGCACGATCAGCGTCGTCGTCGAGGAGAAAAACGCGCATCACGTCACGTGCCGGGTGATCCAAGGGGGCCTCGTGCGCAGCCGTCAGGGCGTGAACCTGCCGGGCGTGAAGCTCTCGGTGGCGGCCATGAGCGCCGCCGACTGGCAGCACGCCGAGTGGGCCGCCGGCGCCGGCATCGATTTCGTGAGCCTGTCGTTCGTGCGCTCGGCCGTGGAGGTGAAGCTGCTCAGGGAGCTCTTGCGCACGCGGGGCTCGGCCGCCCGCGTCGTCGCCAAGATCGAGAAGCGCGAGGCGATCGACAACCTCGAGTCGATCGTGGAGGCGGCCGATGCCGTGATGGTGGCCCGCGGCGACCTCGGGGTGGAGATCGATGTGGCCGGCGTGCCGATGGTGCAGAAACTGATCATCCGCACCTGCCAGCGGTATCAGAAGCCCGTGATCGTGGCCACGCAGATGCTCGACAGCATGCAGCACGCCCGCCGGCCCACGCGGGCCGAAGCCACCGACGTGGCCAATGCGATTCTCGACGGTGCCGACGCCTGCATGCTCTCGGGCGAGACGGCGATCGGCGAGCATCCGGTCGAAGTCGTGAAGATGATGCGGCGGATTGCCCGCGAGACGGAGAAGCAATATCTCGCCGACCGCTGGCACTACCTCGAGGGGCGGTTTCAGGCGGCCCGTGGCTCGGCAGGCGTGCCGGTGCAGGAGTTTTTGCCGGCGCCCGAGTTTCTCGTGGAGGGGCTGCATCCGATCACGCAGGCCGTCGTCGACGGCGCCAGCCGGATCGCGGGCGAGCTCGATGCGAAACTGTTCGTCGTCGCCAGCCGCAGCGGCGTGACGGCGATCGCGCGATCGAAGCGGCGCGGGGCCGTGCCCACCGTCGGCCTCTCCGACGATCCTGCAGCCTTGCGGCAGATGGCCCTCTACTGGGGCGTGACGCCGCTGGCGAACGTGGCCACCCCCGACACCAACGCCCTGCTCGAGCATGTCACCGCCTGGGGGCTCCGCGAGGGGCGGCTCCAGCGTGGCGACCGGATATTACTGGTGGCGGGTTCCGGCTTCGGCACGGGCGGGCACAATATGGCGTTGGTTCACGAGGTCTGAGCAGGAGCAGCGATGGCGAAGCAAAAGTGTGTGCTTGCGTATTCGGGTGGGTTGGATACGTCGGTGATTCTCGGGTGGCTGATCGAGCAGGGGTATGACGTGGTCGCGGTGTACGTCGACCTCGGGCAGCCGTGCGAGGATCGGCAGGCGACCCTCAAGAAGGCGCGCGACTGCGGGGCCGTGAAGGCCGAGATCGTGGACGTGCGCGAGGAGTTGTGCCGCGACTTCGCGTTTCCCACGATGCAGTGGCAGGCCCGCTACGAGGGCACGTATCTGCTCGGCACGTCGATCGCCCGGCCGCTGATCAGCAAGGTGTGCGTGGAGATCGCCCACCGCGAGGGGGCCACCGTCTACGCCCATGGCGCCACCGGCAAGGGCAACGACCAGTGCCGCTTCCAGCTCGCCGCCGAGGCGCTCGACCCCGGGATCCGCGTGCTCGCGCCGTGGCGGATCGCCGCCTTCCGCGAGCGGTTTCCGGGCCGCAAGGAACTGATCGAGTTCTGCGAGGCGAAAAACATCCCGGTGAAGGCCTCGAAGGGGAAGCCCTACAGCTCCGATGAAAACTGCCTGCACACGAGCTACGAGGCGGGCCTGCTCGAGGAGCTCACCACCGACGGCTTCGGGCTCGTCGATTTCGGGATGACGGTGTCGCCGCAGGCGGCCCCCGACACGCCCGAGACGGTGACGATCGACTTCGCGGCGGGCGTGCCCGTGCGCGTGAACGGCAAGGCCATGAAGCCGCACGAGATCGTGCTCGCCCTCAACGAGATCGGCGGCCGCAACGGCATCGGCCGCACCGACATCGTGGAAAACCGGCTCGTGGGGATGAAGAGCCGCGGCGTCTACGAGGCGCCCGGCATGACGCTCCTCTACGAGGCCCACCGGCTCGTGGAGCAGATGACGCTCGACCGCGACCTCGTGCACCTCCGCGACCGGCTGTCGCCCGAGGTGGCCGAGATGGTGTATTACGGCTTCTGGTACTGCGCGAAGATGGACGCGCTGCTCGCCTTCATCCGCGAGGCCCAGAAGCCGGTGACGGGGACCGTGGTGCTCAATCTCTACAAGGGCAACATGCTCGTGAAGAGCCGCGAGAGCCGGCAGAGCCTCTACGACGCCGCGATCGCGTCGATGGAGGGGGGCGGCTCGTCGTACGATCAGACCGATGCCGAGGGCTTCCTGCGAATCCTGGGCGTGCCGCTCCGCGTGCAGGGCCGCGTCCGGCCGAGGATGTGAGCCGTGAACGGGCGGCTGCGCAGGTGGATGCTGCTCGCGAGGATCGACGCGCGGCAGCCTGCCGCGTGGCTCGCGCTCGCGGTGGCGGCGGCGGTGGCGGCACTGCTCCCGGATGCGGCGCCCGCCGGATGGCCGACGGGTCCCGTCGTGGCAACGCTGCTCGGTGCCGCCGTGGCGGTGATGGCCGTGGGCGACGCTGGTCACCTCGGCGGCTCGGCCGGCATCGACGGCGCGTGGCTGGCGGAGCGGATCGCCTGGCCGCTGCTCGGCTGGGGTGTCGTGGCCGCGCTGCGCGGACACTGGCCGCTCCTCGTCTGCGGCGGGATCGGCATCGTGGTGGCCGCGGTTCTCGTGGCCTCCCTCGTGTGCCGCGGGGCCCTCGGCGCCGATGCGGCGAGCGCGGCGCTTGTGGCGGCGGGCGTGAGCGCCGCCGTGGGCTGGTGGGTCGATTCTGTCTGGCCAGGGCGGCTTCCCGCGGGCGCCGTCGCGGCGGTCGGCCTCGTGGTGATTGCGCTTGCCGCGGGGGCGGTGGGCGGGCTCGCGCTCGGGCTCCGCTCCGGCCTGCGGCGGCTGCTCACGGCGGCGGGCATGGCCGGGGCGCTCGTCGGCATGGTGGCCTGGCTGTTCCTGGCCTCCGGCCGCGCACCGCTCGACATGGCGTCGTCGCTCGCGTGGTTTGCGGCGCTCGCGGTGCCTGCGGCCACGCTCGGCGACGGCGTCTCGCACGCGGCCATGTGGCGCCGGCTCGAGCGGGCGGCGCCCTGCCCTGCAGGCGGCCGTCCACGGCTGCCGCCCGGCCGCACCCGCGACGGCGTGTTGGCGGCCCTCAGCCACGCGGCCCTGCTCGGCTGGCCGCCGCTCGTGGCCGCCGCGATGTCCGGGGCCAGCCTCGAGCGGGCGTGGCCGGCCGTGAGCGTGGTGCTCGCGCTCGCGGCGGCCGCGGCGGCGCTGCTTGCCATCGTGTGGCTCGGGGAACGGGCCGCCGGGAGCCCCGCCACCGTCCAGGCGGTGGCCCTCGCCTGCGGCTGCCTGGCCTTGGCCGGCACGATGGCTGTCCTGGCTGGCGGCACCGCAAGCCTCCCGGTTTTTCAGGGTTTCTACCGCTGAACGGTCCGAACTGCCGTTGAGGAAACCATGGATTCCTGCCACACTGCCCGCGTTGCCCACTTTCTGCGGAGCCGCCGGCAGGGATGCCGGGAGTGTGCCGGGAAGGCGGGGCCCTCGCCTCGGCAGAGAGGGGGTTCGACCCGTTCCGTTTCGTTCCGTTTCATGGAAGGAGATGTCTGATCGTGAAAGGATGCAACTCCCCACGGCTGGCCTCGGGCCGCCCGTCCGCCCCACGCCGGCTCGGCATCTCCCTGAGCGCGGCGCTCGTCGCCCTGGCCGCCGCCGCGTCGCCGGCCGCCATCGCAGGCTCGTTTGTGCCGAGCGAGACGATCTTTCCCGTCACCACCCGGGCCTGGATCAGCGTGGCGAACCCGCAGGAACTGCAGGCGAGCTTCGACCGCACGCAATACGGCCTGCTGCTCAAGGATCCGGTGATGAAGCCGTTCGTCGACAGCTTCCGGGCCCAGCTGCGGTCGGCGGGCAGGCAGCGGCTCGGCAAGCTCGGGCTCACGCTCGAGGATCTCGAAAAAGTGCCCGGAGGCGAGATCGCCCTGGCCGTGATCGAACCCACCCCGGCCACGATGGCGTCGATCCTGCTCGTCGACACCACGGGGCACGAGGCCGAGACGAAGGCCCTCCTCGACCAGGTGGAGAAGCGGCTCCTCGAACAGAAGGCGACGAAGGCCGCCCAGGCGGCCCCGGGCATGACCGTGTTCAACCTGCCGCCTGAGCCGAACGGCGTGAACGCCCGGCAGCGCCAGGTGGCGATCGTGAGCAACCCGGGTGTGCTGGTCGTGGGCGATTCCCCGGCCGTCGTCGATCAGATCGTGGCCGCCCTCTCGAAGGGGCTGAAGGATTCGCTCGCCTCGCTGCCCGCATTCCAGGCCGTGGTGGCCCGCTGTGGGAAGCAGGTGCCGCCATCGGCGGCCCCGCTCCGCTGGTTCGTCGATCCGCTCGGCTACGCGAAACTCTCGCAGGCGGCGAACCCGCCCCGCGAGAAGCGCAAGGGGCCCGACTACGTGGCGATCCTCGGCCGCCAGGGCTTCGACGCCGTGAAGGGGGCCGGGGGCGTGGTGTTTTTCGACAACGGCAGCCGCGAGGCGCAGCACCACACGCTCATCTACGCGCCGCCGCTCCCGGGGCGCCAGCCATTCGCCGTCGACCGGTTCGATCGCGCGGCCCGGATGCTCCGCTTCCCCAATGCCGAGGCGATCGAGCCGCCGCAATGGGTGCCGCGCGACGTGTCGAGCTGGGTGGCGATGCAGTGGGACATGGCCGCCGCCTTCGCCTCGGCCGAGCCGCTCGTCGACGACATCGTGGGCGAGAAGGGCGTGTTCGACGACGTCATCGCCTCGCTCAAGGAGGATCCGGACGGCCCGCAGATCGACGTGGAGAAGGATCTCGTGGCCTGCCTGGGCACGCGCGTTTCGGTGCTCGGCGACTACACGACGCCGATCGATGTCGACAGCGAGCGGCTCGTGATCGCCATCGAGGCGAAGGACGCGGAGAAAGTGGCCGCCACCGTCGCCAAGAGCATGGCGACCGACCCCGACATGCAGAAGCTCGAGTCGCACGGCCACGTGATCTGGGAGATGATCGACCGCTCCGCGGCGATCCCCAAGCTCGAGGTCGAGACGCCCGGCGGCGCGATCGCCCATGCCGACGACGAGAGTGACCCGCATCATCACCGCAAGCGGCTCCGCGAGCGGGAGGAAAAGCTCCTGCCCCACTCGGCCGTGACGGTGGCCCACGGCCACCTCCTGATCGCATCGCACCGCGACTTCCTCGAGCGGGTGCTCGCCGCCTCGGCGGGTGAAGGCGGCCTTACCGCGGCGGCCGACTACACGGTCGTGTCGGGCGAGCTCAAGAAACTGTTCCCGAGCACCACGGCCATGCGATCGTTCGGCCGGGCCGACGAGTCGGTGCGGCCCGCCTACGAGATGCTCCGCAAGGGCGAGATGCCGAAGTCGAAGAGCGTGATGGGCCAGCTGCTCAACGCGGCGCTCGGCGACGGCAAGGAAGGAAGCGTGCGGGCGCAGAAAATCGACGGCAGCACGCTGCCCGACTTCGAGCTGATCCGGAAGTATTTCGGAACGGCGGGCCTGGGAATGGAGACGGTGCCGGAGGGCTGGTACATGGCCGGCCTGGCGCTGCCCCGCAGCCAGGTCGAGCCCGAGGTGGCCCGCCGGCCGGTGACGCCCGTCGGGCGGTAGCCGCGACGCGCCGAGAAAAGCCACCCTCAGCCGCGTGTCCAGGCGTGGTCGACATACCGCCACGGGCGGCCCGGAGGCGGCTCGTCGCGGAGGCACGCCGGGAGCCGCGTGGGTGCCACCGCGTCGAAGCACAGCCGCCGGGCGAAGCGCAGCAGCGACCAGGGGAAGCCCACGGCCGAGAAGAAGGGCGGCGCCGCTGAGGGCCATGGCCCGCCATGCTGCAGGGGCGGCGTGACGGCGAGGCCCGTCGGCATCCGGTTTTCCACGAGCCGCCCGGTGCGGGCCTCGAGCAGCCGCTGGATGGTCGGGGCGAGGTGATCGTCGCGGCCATCCTTGGCGAGATACAGGCTCGCGCCGAGCGCCCCCGGCACGAGGGCCAGAGCCGCGGCGAGCTCGTCGAGCGTGGCGGCCTTCACCAGAAGTGTGGCGTTGCCGAAGGCCTCGACGAGAAACGCGTCGGGCCGGCCGCGGAGCTCCGCCGCCGACACCTCGAGCACCGTGGCTGCGTGCCGGCAGCCGGGAGCTGCCGTGGCGGTGTCGGCCCCCGCGAGCACGCGTGCGCCGGCGGCACGCAGCCGCTTGAGGCCGGCCGTGAGCCGCTCGCCACCGACCGGGCCGAGCAGCACCTGCTCACCGACGGCCTTGAACCGCTCCCGCACGGCGCTTGTGAACGCCCCTGCCGCGGCATCGTCGACGAGGAACACGAGGCCCGGCTTCGTGCAGAACTGACCGGCCGAGCCGGTCACGCTCGCCGTGAGCTCGTCGGCGATCGCCACGCCGCGCTCGGCGAGCGCCCCCGGCAGGATCACGACGGGATTGAGGCTCCCCATCTCGACCCAGATCACGCGGCCGGCCGCCGCTGCCGCAGCGAGCAGTTTTTTCCCTGCCTCCTGGCCGCCGGTGAAGCCCGTGGCGCCGACGCGGGCGTCGGCCACGAGCCGCTCGCCGTCGGCCGGCGCGAGGCCGTGGAGCAGTTGGACCGTCGCCGGCGGCAGCCCTGCCTCGCGCACCGCCTCGCCGGCCTCCTCCGCCGCGAGGAGCGACACGCTCGGACAACCGGGGTGGGCCTTCGCGATCACCGGATTGCCCGCCGCGATTGCCGCCGCGAAGTCGCCGCCGGTCACGGCGCCGTACGCAAACGGAAAATTTCCGGGCGGAAACACGACCACCGGCCCGAGGCCGAACGCCGCCGAGCGGATGTTGCGGGCTGTGTCGATCATCGCCATCCGCCACGTGCCCTCGCGGGCGGCCGTCGCCGCCTGCCGCAATTGATCGAGCATCCGCGGCAGCTCCACGTCGGCCAGCCGCGGCTTCATCGCCAGGCCGGTCTCGGCGTGGGCCGCCGCCACGAGGTCGGCCGCGCGGGCCTCGAGCCGCGCCGCGTAGCGGTCGAGGAACGCGGCGCGGGCGTCGTCGGGCAGCATCGCGAGCTCGCGGGCGGCGACTGCCGCCGCGTCGAGGGCCTCTTCCACGTCGGTCCACGCGCTCACCGGCCACGGCGTGTCGAGCGGCCTGCCGGCGGTGGGGTCGAACGCCCGGTATGCATCGATCGTGGTGGCCGGCCGCCAGGCGCCGGCGACGAGCACCGGAGGTGCGTCCATCAGGGGCGGCTCCCGCGCGTCGACTCGACCACCGCCCAAAACGGATGCTGCCGGTCGCACCGCGCCCGCAGGTCTTCGAGGAGGACGTCGACGTCGGCCTGGGGCGTGTCGCCGGCGAGTTTGCGGCCGTCGAGCGTGATCGTGAGGGGCGTGGAAAAGTCGACCAGTTCCGGCGATAGCCACACCTTCACCCGCTCCGCGCCGCAGCGGACAGAAAGCGAGTTGCCCGCCGCGGCCTTCCCCTCGATCGAGAACGGCCGGATGTCCTTCGGCGGCGGCCACTGGCTGGGGAGGACGACCGTGCGGTCGGGCGCGCCCGCCATCTCGATCCACCAGAAGAACCGGTCCCATGGCCGCATCGACACCACGTCGATCGCCCGCGGAAAGAAGTCGCGCCGCCGGCGCTGCATCCAGGCGAAGATCCGCAGGATCTCGTCGGAGAAGTGCTCGTGGCCGCGGCCGCGATACTCGACGTAGATCGTGTCGAACCCCTTCGCGAAGCAGCGGTCGAGGTCCATGCCGTTGCGGGCGATCGCGGCGCCGTCGAGCTCTCCGCCCACGATGTAGATCGGTAGCGTGCGGGCGTTGTGCCAGTAGTGGTTCACATACCTGCCCGCCGATGGCGCGATCGCGACCAGGCCCGCCCACAGGTCGGGATGGGCCAGCGCGATGTCCCACGCGGCGTCGCCGCCGAGCGAGTGCCCGGAGAGAAACACGCGGTCGGTGTCGATCGCGAACCGCCGCATCGCCTCGCGAAGCGCGGCGAGCACGGCGGCATGCTCGCGGGCTGAATACTCATACGTGGTCTGCCCGGCCCGGGCCCACTGCGGGGCGATCACGATCGTGCCGTGCCGCACGGCCTGGCCTTGGCGAACGCCGTCGGCCCCGGCCTGGCCCGCCCACCACTCGATCTGGTTGAGCGGCGTCGACCAGGCGGCGTGCAGCGTGACGACGGCGGGATAGCGCCGCAGCGGATCGTATTCCGGGGGGAGCTGCACGAGGCACTCGATCGGCGGCTCGCCGTCGAGCACCGGCACGGTGAACACGTGGTGTCCCGGGGCCGCGGCGGCCGGCGGATCCACCGGCGGCCGCATCTGCCGGGCGATCGCCGCCACCGTGGCCGCGTCGAACGCCTCCTCGCGGCCGAGCGCCGCGCGGAGCCGCGTGCGGGCCGCCGCATCGTCGGCGCGCAGGTAGTCGCGCACGAGGTCGCGGACGCGGGCGGCCGACGAGGCGAGCTTGAGGTTGTCGGTGGCGGCGGCAGCCCCGAGCAGCCAGCTCGAAATGCCGAGGGCGACGGCCCGGTCGGCGGGCAGGTCGGCATCGGTGCCCAGCCGCTCGAACGTGGCCAGCCGCTCGAGGGTCGAGAACGAGAGCTCGGCCGTGATCTCGTCGAGCATGCGGCCGATGGCGGCCGCCTCGGCCTCGTCGGCGATCTCCGTGGCCCGGGTTCGCAGCGTCTCCACGAGCCGGCGGGCGAGCGCCTGCCGGTCGCGGTAGGAGTCACGGGCCTCGCGCACCCGCTCCAGGATCTCGCCGCCGGCTTCGTCGGCGGGAAAGTTCTCGAGCAGCCGCATCGCCAGCCGGTCCTGGCCGGAGCGGCCGCGGAGCAGGATCTCGTCGAGGAGCCGCGTGGCGGCGAGTTCCCCGAGCCGGCGGCGCTCCTCGGCCAGGTCGGCGAGGCCCGGGAAGTCGCCAAGCACCTCGTCGAGCTCCGCGCGGGCCTCCTCGTAGCGCTCGGCCTGGAGGAGCAGCCGCACGATCCGCAGCCGTTCGTCGGCATTCGTGCGGTCGATCTGCTGGTCGATCACGCGCCGCAGCACGTCGCGCGGGATCGACGACGTGGCCACGCGCTGGTCGAGCATGATCGGCTGCTCAGTGAGGATCCCCTCGATGCTCGTCCAGCGGGGCGTGATCCGGGTGATCCCCTGCACGACGTCGACCGGCCCATTGGCGGTGGCGAGCGTGATGATCCGCCGGCCGAACTCGTCGAACGGCGTGGCATTGACGATGCCCCCCACGGCGGCCACGCGACGCCCGGCCTCGGGCACACGCTGCGGCACCGTGACCTTCTCCTGCCCCATCCCGACGGCCCCGGGCTCCACCTTCACGACGCGCCGCTTCGACACCATCGTGCGGGCGAGGTCGTCGTCGCACATCAAAATCGGCCCGCCGCTCTCGCCGCGAAACTCCGCCGTGGCGGGATCGACGGCCACGCCGGTGAGAATCGCGAACCGTCCCTCGAGCACGCGGCCATCGGCCAATTCGACGGTGTCGCCCCGCGCCACCACCGCGAGGATTCCGGCCAGGCCGAGGAATGCGATCGTGCACGATGATGACGGCGACAGGCGCATGACACGCGAGTGTAGGGCGAACCCGGCCGCGCGGGCCAGTCGCGTCTTCATCTGCGCGCCGGCTCGGGGTTGCCCCGTACCACCTCGCCGGACGCTCGCTGCGGGCCTCCAGCCCTCCGCTCGCTCGACTCCGGCTGCGCTGCGCCATCCATGGCTGCGCTTGCCTGCATACGCCGGCTCAAT
>JBJSZP010000612.1:0-11736 GCA_046090365.1 Planctomycetia bacterium | reverse complement strand
CCTACATACGCCGGCTCAATGGTAGGGGCAACCCCTCGCCTCCCCCCCTTTTCAGTCAAGCCAGTTGAGGAGGCTCGGGGCTGCCCATGCCCTCAAGCGGGCTATGGGAGCGAGCGCAGCCAGGATGGCGAAAGCGAAGCGGACATGCAGAGAGCCGAAGCCTGGAGGGCTGAGGCGAACGTCCGGCGAGAGGGTCTGGGCAGTCACGAGCCGGCGCGCCACTTCAGGCAGTGACAGACCGAAGCCTGTCCTACGTGCCGGCCTTGGCCCTGCGCGGGGGACGGGCGGCTTCGACCTTCGGGGCCGGGGCACGGTCGGCGCCGACTTCGCCACCCACGAACTCGAGCACGGCCCGCGGGCCGGCGTCGCCGAGACGGGGCGTGGCCAGCTTGAGGATCCGCGTGTAGCCGCCCGGGCGGTCCACGAACCGCGGTGCGATCTTCTCGAACACGACCCGCGCGGCCTGCTTGTCGCCGAGGAGCGTCACGACGCGACGGCGGGCGGTCACGGCGGGCGCCGAGGCGGCGGCCCACTTCCGCCACTGGTCACCCTGCCGCCACTTCTTCCATTCGGCCGAATCGCGCGCGGCCGTCGTGCCAAACTCACGGGCCCGCTCCGATGCGGCCAGACCGCGCTTCGCGATCGTGATGCACCGCTCCACGAGCGGACGCACCTCCTTCGCCTTGGCGAGCGTCGTGATGATGCGGCCTGGCGTCGCCGGCGACCCGACGTCGTCGACGTCGAACTCGCGCTCCGTGAGCATCAGGGCAGAGGCGAGGTTGCGAAGGAGCGCCCTCTGGTGCGAGGGGCTGCGGCCGAGCACACGGCCTTTGCGACGGTGGCGCATGGGTCAAATCCTGGCTGGGGTATGGCTGGCTGAAGCGTGAAAGGAATGGTGGTGGTGATGGAACCCGACGGTGGCGGTCAGGCCTCCGCCGTGGAGGGCACCGGCATGCCGAGCTTGAGGCCGAGCTCCGCGAGCTTCTCCTCGATCTCCTCGAGCGTCGTCTCACCGAAGTTTCGCACCTCGAGCAGCTCCTCACGCGACCGCGCCACGAGGTCGCGGATCGTCTGGATGCCCTCCTCGTGGAGGCAGTTGTTGGCCCGCAGCGAGAGCTTGAGGTCCGACACGAGCATCCCGAGACGGCTCTCGAGCGGAGCCTCGATCGACAGCACGTCGGCATGGGCCGCGAGATTGACGGCCGGGCCCGGCTTGCCGTAGCCGACGAAGGGATTGAGATGCTTGCGAAGGATCTTTGCGGCCTCGACGAGCGCCATCTCGGGCGTCACGGTGCCGTCGGTCCAGATCTCGAGCGTGAGCTTGTCGTAGTTGGTCTTCTGGCCGACGCGGGTCTCCTCGACCTCGTAGCGGACGCGGGTGACCGGGCTGAACACGGCGTCGACCGGGATGATGCCGATCTCCTGGTCTTCCGTGCTGTGCTCGCTGGCCGGCACGTAGCCGCGGCCGTTCTCGACCACCATCTCGAGCTCGAAGGGCACGTCGTCGGTGAGCGTCGCGAGCACGAGATCCTTGTTGACGACCTCGACGGCGTCGTCGGTCTGGATGTCGGCGGCCGTGACGGGGCCCTTCGTGCTCTTCTCGACGCGGATCACGCGGGTCGAGTCGCTGTGGTTCTTGACCACGAGGCTCTTCACCGCGAGGACGACGTCGGTGACGTCCTCGAGCACGCCCTTGATCGTGGTGAACTCATGGAGCGCCCCGCCGACCTTGATCTGGGTGACGGCGCTTCCCTCGAGGCTCGAGAGCAGCACCCGCCGCAGGCTGTTGCCCACGGTCGTGCCGAAGCCGCGCTCGAACGGCTCCGCCGTGAACTTGCCATAAGTGCCGGTGAGCGTCTTCGCATCGGCCGTGACCGAACCGGGCAACTCGAGGCCCCGCCAACGGATGTGCATGAAAAACTCCTTCGTTCAGTGGATTCTGTGGATGCCCGACCGGCGCCGCGCCGCCCCGGTCACTTGGAACACAACTCGATGATCAGGTTCGCCTGCACCGGGATCGACACGTCCTCGGCCGTCGGCAGACGGTCGACCCGACCCTCCGGAATCGGGCCCTCGGCCCGCGAGAGGAAGTCGGGCACCTCGCGCCGCGAATCCGCGAGGGCCGCGTGCACGAGCTGGAGGCTCTTGGCCCGGTTCTTCACGCGGATCAGGTCGCCGGCCTTCACAAGGTAGCTCGGCACGTCGAGGCGGCGGCCGTTGACCGTGATGTGGCCGTGCATCACCGCCTGCCGGGCGGCCGCCCGCGACGAGGCGAAGCCCATCCGATGCACCACGTTGTCGAGCCGCCGCTCGAGCAGCTGCATGAGCGTCTCGCCGGTGTTGCCCGTGCCGCGCTCGGCCCGGGCGAAGTAGGTGCGGAACTGCCGCTCGAGCACGCCGTAGTAGTGCTTCACCTTCTGCTTCTCGCGGAGGTGGAGCCCGTAGTCGGTGGGCTTGCCGCGCCGCTTCTGCACCATGCCGGGGGGCGAGGGGCGGCGCTCGAAGGCGCACTTCGGGGTGTCGCAGCGGCTCCCCTTGAGAAACAGCTTGAGGCCGTCGCGACGGCAGAGGCGGCAGACAGGTCCGGTGATGCGTCCCATGGTTTTTCTTCAGTCGTCCTGCGGAAAGCTGGTGGGGTGGATGGTGACTCGGGGGAGGCCGGCGGCTACACGCGCCGCTTCTTCGGCGGCCGGCAGCCGTTGTGGGGCAGCGGCGTGATGTCTTCGATGCTCTTCACGTTCATGCCGGCGGCCTGGAGGGCCGTGATCGCGCTCTCGCGACCGCTGCCCGGGCCCCGCACCCGCACCTCGAGCTCCTTGACGCCAAACTTCGCCGCCTTCTCCGCGGCCTGCTGGGCGGCGCACTGGCCGGCGAACGGCGTGCCCTTGCGGCTGCCCTTGAACCCGCAGGTCCCACCGCTCGCCCAGCAGAGTGTGTCGCCCTTGGTGTCGGTGATGGTGACGGTGGTGTTGTTGAAGCTCGCCGTGATGTAGGCGATGCCAGCCGACACGCTCTTCTTCTTGGTCTTCGCTGCCTTCGTTGACATGTCCGTGCTCGTGTGGGTTTCGACGTGCGGCCGTGGCCGTTACTTGAGATCCTTGACGCCCTTCTTGCCTGCCACCGTCTTCTTCGGGCCCTTGCGGGTGCGGGCATTGGTGCGGGTGCGTTGGCCGCGGACGGGCAGCCCGCGGCGATGCCGCAGGCCGCGGTAGCTGCCGATGTCCTTGAGCCGCGAGATGTTCTGCGACACCTGCCGCCGCAGCTGGCCTTCCACGACGTAGTCCTTGTCGAGGAGCGCGGCCAGCCGCGCGAGCTCGTCTTCATGCAGGCTGCGGGCGACGCCTTCGGGATCGACGCCGGCCTTGTGGCACAGCTCACGGGCCACCCGCGGACCGACGCCATACAGGTACTGCAACGAGAAGATGGTCTTCTTTTCCGACGGGATGTCGACGCCGAGGAGACGGGGCATGAATGGAATCCGGGAGGTCAGGAATGCTTCGGGAAGGCGGCCCCGCCACGGCTGCCGATCCGGGTCGCGATGCGACATCCGGAACACGTCCAGCCTGAACGGAACGCCGATGGGCCGCTCATCACCCCTGCCGCTGCTTGTGACGAGGGTCGGCGCACACGACGAACACGACGCCTCGACGCCGCACGATCTTGCACTTCTCACACATGCGACGAACGCTGGCGCGAACCTTCATACTCGAGCACCGTGGCGACTGCCGACCACGCCTTCAAACAGGGGCAAAGGGGGAATGAACGGGGAGCCTCGGAGTATAGGAAGGCCGGAACGGCGTTCCAAGGGGGTGGCGTGGTGCCGCGGATTTGCCGCGGCATCACGCCCTCGGCGCGGCTCAGGCCGCACTCCCAAGGGTCTCTCCGGCGGCGGGGGCCGCCGTGAGCACCACCGGGCCCGTCTCGGTGATCGCCACGGTGTGCTCGAAGTGGGCGCTCGGCCGCCCGTCGACCGTCGACTGCGTCCAGTGGTCGGGCATGGCCCGCACCTTCTTCGACCCCATGTTCACCATCGGCTCCACGGCGATCACGAGCCCGGGCTCGAGCTCGAAATCGTGGTTGCGGCGGAACGCGGGGGTGCAGAAGTTCGGCACCTGGGGGTCTTCGTGCATCTTCCGCCCGATGCCGTGGCCGACGAAATTCTCGACGACGGAGAACCCGTGGTCGCGGACGTACTTGGCCATCTCCACCGCGACGTCGCTCCATCGGCTGCGCACCGCCATGAGCTCGATGGCCAGCGCGAGCACCCCCGCGGTGCAGTCGAGCAGCCGCTGCGTCTCGGGCGCGATCGGGCCCACCGCGTAGGTGACCGCCGAATCGCCGCACCAGCCGTCGACGCTGCAGCCGGTGTCGACGCTCACCACGTCGCCGGCGACGAGCACCCGCGAACTGGGGATGCCGTGCACCACCTCGTCGTTGACCGACGTGCAGCAGACCGCGGGAAACGGAACCTTCCCCGGTACGCCCTTGAAGAGCGACACGGCGCCGTGCTTCGCGAAGTGATCCTCGATCGCCCGGTCGATGTACGCGGTGGTGATGCCGGGCCGGATGAGCGATGCGGCCACCTGGTGCGCTCCCCAGACCACGAGCCCCGCGCGGCGCATCGCCGCGATCTCACGCGCACTCCGAAGATTCACCACCGCGACACCATCCAGCAAAGAGACGAAATCGTGACCTGGGCTCGGAGTATACACCCGGCCGGCGCGTGGTGCAGGCTCCCGGGCCGAGCCTACCGGCGGACGCCGTGTTGGGCGAACCTGCGCAGCGCCGCTTTCACGCGCTCGAAGATCTCGTCGGCCGTGCCGAGCCCGTCGATGCTCGCGAGCTTCCCCTGCCGCTGGTAGTAGTCGAGGAGCGGGGCCGTCTGCACCTCGAAACTGGCGATCCGCTTGGAAAACACCTCCGGGTTGTCGTCGGCCCGCTTCCGCGCGAGCATCCGCCGCACGAGCTCATCCCGCGGCACCGCCAGCTCGATCACGCCGTCGACGCTCATCGCCCGGCGTTCGAGCAGCTCGTCGAGCGTCGCCGCCTGCGGCAGCGTGCGGGGAAAGCCGTCGAGGAGGCAGCCGTCGCGGCAGTCGGCCGCCTCGAGCCGCTTCGTCACCATGCCGAGGATGATCGCGTCGGGCACGAGCTGCCCCTGGTCCATGAAGGCGGCGGCCTGCACCCCCTCCGGCGTGCCGGCGCGGACGGCGGCCCGGAGCATCTCACCGGTCGAGAGGTGCGGCACCCGCAGGTGGTCGACCAGCTTCTGGCACTGCGTGCCTTTGCCGGCCCCGGGCGGTCCGATGAGGATGATCCGCATGACGCGTCCGCGGAACCGGATGCGGCAGCGCGACGGCGGCTGGCACGCACGCTCCTGGAGGAGCCGGTTCCCGGGCCGCCGCGCTGGCCTGTCCGATCAGGCTTTCTCCAGGAGACCGGTGTAGTTTCTCATCACGAGGTGGCTATCGATCTTCTGGACGAGATCGAAAGCCACGCTCACGGCGATCAAGAGGCCCGTGCCGCCGTAGAAACTCGCGATCTGCGCCGGAATGCCGAGCGCCCCGCCGACGATCGTGGGGATGATCGCCACGAGCGCGAGGAATGCCGCCCCCACGTACGTGATCCGCTCCATCACCCGCTCGAGGAAGTCGGCCGTGCGCTTGCCCGGGCGGTAGCCGGGGATGAACGCGCCGAAGTTCTTGAGGTTGTCGGCCATCTCCTTCGGGTTGAAGGTGATCGCCGTCCAGAAGTAGCAGAAGAAGTAGATCAGCGCGACGTACAGCACGTTGTAGAGAAACGACTGCCCGCGGGTGAACGAGTCGTGCAGGGAGCCGAGGATGGCGCTGCCCGGGTTGGCATTGTGCAGATACTGGAAGAGCATCTGCGGGAAGAGCAGCAGCGAGCTCGCGAAGATGATCGGCATCACGCCGGCCTGGTTGACCCGCAGCGGGAGGTATTGCCGCGTGCCCCCGTACACCCGCCGGCCACGGACGTGCTTGGCGCTCTGCGTGGGGATGCGGCGCTGCCCCTGGGTCATGAACACCACGCCAGCCACCACCCCCACGAACAGGGCGGCCAGCACGAGCAGCGTCTCGATCCCGAGCTTGCCGCCGCCACCGCCGAGTTCCCAGCTCGTGTCGCTGCCGAGCTGCACGAGGGCGCTGGGCATCGCCGCGAGGATGCCCGCCATGATCAGCAGGCTGATGCCGTTGCCGATGCCGAACTCGTCGATCTGCTCGCCGAGCCACATCAGGAACACCGTGCCCGCGGTCATCGTCATCACGGCCACGAACTGCCAGATGAACGGCAGCCTGCCGTCCACGAGGAAGCTCGACTGGATGAGCGGTGTCTCGCCGACGCGGGCGCTCGAGAGGAAGGCCACGTAGGCCCAGCTCTGGAGGATGCAGATCAGCACGGTGGCATACCGGGTGTATTCGTTGATCTTCTTCCGCCCCGCCTCCCCCTCCTTCTGGAGCCGCTCGAGCGGCGGCCAGACGGTGGCCAGCAGCTGGAAGATGATCGATGCCGAGATATAGGGCATGATCCCGAGGCCGAAGATCGTGGCCTGCGAGAGCTGGCTCGCGGAGAACACGGCCACCGTCTTGAGGAGGTCGCCGATGCCGCCGGCCTCCTCGGCGAAGGCCGTCATCGCCTTCGGATCGACGATCGGCAGCGGCACCTGCCAGCCCACCCGGTAGATCGCGAGCAGCCCGAGCGTGAGCAGGATCTTCTGCCGCAGTTCCGGGATCGTGAAGATGATCCGAAGTTTTTCCAGCACGGGACGGGCTCCTCAGGTTTCCAGCGACCGCAAGCCTACATCGTCGAAGCCCCGGCTACCCAGCCGGCTTTTTCCGCGCCGGCTTCTTCTTTCCCTTCTCGACCGGGGCCGCGCCCGGCAGTGCGGTGACGGAGCCCCCGGCGGCCTCGATCTTCTCGCGGGCCTTGGCGCTGAAATGGTGCGCGGAAACCTTCAAGGCCTTGGCGAGCTTCCCGTCGCCGAGAATCTTGAGCTCGTGCCAGATGCCCTTCGCCAGGCCCGCCGCCTTGACCGTCTTCGGCGTCACCTCCGCCCCGGCCGCGAAGCAGGCGTCGAGATCGTCGACGTTCACCGCGGCCACGAGCAGGCCGTGGCGGTTGTGGAAGCCGCGCTTGGGGATCTGGCGGATGATCGGCATCCGGCCGCCCTCGAAGATCGCGGGCGACGACCAGCCGGCGAGCTGGCCCTGCCCCTTGTTGCCGCGGCCGGCGGTGCGGCCCTTGCCCGAGCCCGGACCGCGGCCCACGCGCATCCGCTTCTTGTTCTTGTGCACGCCGCGATTGACGTCGCTGATCTTCATGATGCTTCCTCGGATGGGCCCCCGGAGGGGCGGATTGGACGGTGGATGCCCGACGGCGTCACGACAGCGACACGCCGCGGAGCCGCTCGACGTCGGCCTTCGTGCGGAGTTGCTTGAGGGCCTCGATCGCGGCCTTCACGAGATTCACCGGGTTGGTGGAGCCGTGGGCCTTCGTGAGCACGTCGCGGATCCCGGCCGACTCGCACACGGCCCGAACGGCCGCGCCCGCGATGATGCCGGTGCCCGGGCTGGCTGGGAGGAGGATCACTTTCGCGGTGCCGCTCGTGCCCTCGACGCGGTGCGGGATCGTGCCCGACTCCACGGGCACCTCGACGAGATTCTTCATGCCATCCTTGATCGCCTTCTCGACGGCCGGCGGCACCTCGTTGGCCTTGGCGTAGCCGACGCCCACCTTGCCGCGGCCGTTGCCCACCACCACGAGCCCGGCGAAACTGAACCGACGGCCGCCCTTCACCACCGTGGCACACCGCCGGACCTTCACGACCTTCTCGGCAAACTCACCGCTCGTACGCTCGCCCGAGCCGCCCCGATCGCCGCGTGACTCCCGCTCTCTGCTTCCCGTCGACATGCGTGCTTCCTCTGGATTCGTGGCTCAAAACTCGAGGCCGGCGGCGCGGGCCGCGTCGGCCAGGGCCGCGACGCGGCCGTGGTACCGGAATTCACCGCGATCGAAGCAGACCTTCGTCACGCCGGCCTTGCGGGCCCGCTCGGCCACCGCCCGCCCGATCGCCTCGGCGGCCTGCTTGTTGCCGCCGAAACCGATCGAGTCGCGGATCTGCTTGTCCATCGAGCTGGCCGACGCGAGCGTGCGGCCGGCCGTGTCGTCGATGATCTGGGCGTAGATGTGCTTGTGCGTGCGGAACACGGCCAGCCGCGGCCGCTCCGCGGTGCCGCGGATGTGCCGGCGCACGCGATGGCGGCGCCGGAGGCGCTGGCGGAGGATGGTGCGGGCGTGATCCATGGGAGCCTCTTGCTGCTGGCGGAATGCTTACTTGGTGACGGCCTTGCCCGCCTTGCGACGGACCTGTTCGTTCTCGTAGCGGATGCCCTTGCCCTTGTAGGGCTCCGGCTTCCGTAGCGACCGCACTTCGGCGGCGAACTGGCCGACGAGCTGCTTGTCGATCCCCTTGATGACGACGTGCGTCTGGTCGGGGCAGGTCACATTGAGGCCGGCCGGGATCGGCACCTGGAGTTCGTTGGCGAAGCCCACGCGGAGCTGGAGCACGTTCTTCTGGATCGCGGCGATGTAGCCCACGCCCACGATCTCGAGCTTCTTCTCGTAGCCCTTCGTGACGCCCTCGACCATGTTCGCGGCGAGGGCCCGCGTGAGGCCGTGCACCGAGCGAGCCACGCGGCCGTCGTCGGCGCGGGTGACGGTGAGCCGGCCGGCCGCCGCATCCACGTCGATGCGGACGGCTGGATGGAGACGCTGCTCGAGCTTGCCGAGCGGACCCTCCACCTTGAGCGTGCCGGCCTCGACGGCCGCTTTCACGCCCTTGGGAATCTGCACGGGTGACTTGCCGATACGGGACATTGCCAGACTGCCTTTCTGATTTACCAGAGCTCGCAGAGCACTTCGCCGCCGAGCTTCCGCTGCCGGGCCTCGCGGTCGCTCACCACGCCGCTCGAGGTCGACAGGATCGAGATGCCCAGCCCGCCGAGCACGGGCTTGAGCCGCACCGAGCGGCTGTAGACCCGCTTGCCGGGCGAACTCACCCGCTTGATGTGCCTGATCAGCCGCTCGCCGTTGGGGCCATACTTGAGCTCGAGCTGGAGCTTCGCCACCGGCTCACTCTCGACCTCCCGCCAGTCCCAGATGTAGCCCTCGCGCTTGAGCACGTCGGCGACGCCGCGCTTCACCTTCGAACTCGGCACCTCCACGGTGGCGCGTTCGACGCGCACCGCGTTGCGGATGCGGGTGAGCATGTCGGCGATGGGGTCGGTCATCATGTCAAAAGAGCCCCTTGAAACGTGGAGAAACCGTGTGCCTGGAGAAACGTGGAACCACTCGTCACGAGATCACCAACTGGCCTTTCGGACGCCCGGGATGTTGCCCTGGTCGGCGAGCTTGCGGAAACAGATCCGGCAGGTGCCGAACTTGCGATACACCGCCCGGGGACGGCCGCAGAGCATGCAGCGGTGCACCTTCCGGGTGGAAAACTTCGGCGGACGCTTCGCGGCCGCGATCTTCGACTTGCTCGCCATGGTCTATTCCAGTGCCGGCGGCCGGTGAGGGCCGCGCTCGTCTCCTGCCGGTGCCGCTACGCCGCGGCACCTCCATCCTCGCCATCCTTCTTGAGCGGAACGCCCATCGCCCGGAGAAACTCGCGCGCCTCGTCGTCGTTGCGGGCCGTGGTGACGAGGGTGATGTTCATCCCCTGGGGACGGGTGTATTTGTCGGGGTTGATCTCGGGAAACACCATTTGCTCCGAGAGGCCGAGGCTGTAGTTGCCGTGCCCGTCGAAGGCGGTGCTCGACAGGCCGCGGAAGTCGCGTACCCGCGGCAACGCGAGCGACACGAGCCGGTCGAGAAACTCGTACATCCGCCGGCCGCGGAGCGTGACCTTGCAGCCGATGGGGAGGTTTTCCCGGAGCTTGAAGCCCGAGACGGCGGCCTTCGAGAGCGTGGCGATCGGCTTCTGGCCGGTCACCTGGGCGAGCGCCCCGAGCGCCTCCTCGAGGTACTTCTTCTCCGTCACGGCCACGCCCACTCCCATGTTCACCACGATCTTCTCGAGCTTCGGGATCGCATGGGGATTCGTGCGCGAGAGCGCCTTGCCGAGGGCCGGCCGCACCGTGTTCACGTAGTGCTCGAGCATCCGCGGGGTTCCGGCCGGCCCGGGGGCCGCCTGCGCCGCTTTCGTCTTCTTCGCCATCGAAACGTTCCTTCAGGAAGCTGATCTGGTGTGGTATCGCCGAACGGTTTGCTGTGTCTGGGGTGAATGTCCGGTGATTACTTCTTCGCCACGGCCCGGGCCGCCTTCGGCCGCTTGAGCGCGCCCTGGTCGGCGCCGCACTTCCGGCACACGCGCGATCGGCCGCCGTCGGCGTCCACCTTCACGCCGAGCCGCGTCGCCTTGCCACAGGCGCCGCACACGAAGAGCACGTTCGACGCGTCGATCGGCATCTCCTTCGAGAGCCGGCCGCCCTGCTGGTTTTTCTGGCTCCGCTTCACGTGGCGGTAGACGCGGTTCACGCCCTCCACCACGAGCCGCCCCTTGAGCGGTTGCACGGTGAGCACCTTGGCCCGGGTGCCCCGCGCGTTGCCGGTGCGCACCTCCACGAGATCGCCCGCTCGAATCAGCATCACACCACCTCGCTCGCCAGACTGACGATCTTCATGAAGTTGCGGTCGCGCAACTCCCTGGCCACCGCCCCGAAGATGCGGGTGCCCTTGGGATTCTTCTCGTTGTCGATGATCACGCAGGCGTTGGTGTCGAACTGCACATAGCTGCCGTCCTCGCGCCGCGTGGGCCGCTTGCAGCGCACGATCACCGCCTTCACCACGGCCTTCTTCTTCACCTCGCTGCCCGCGATCACGCTCTTCACGCTGCACACGATGATGTCGCCGAGGCCCGCGGTCCGCTTGCGGCTGCCACCGAGCACCTTGAAGCACATCACTTCCTTCGCACCCGTGTTGTCGGCGACGGTGAGTCGCGTCTGCATCTGGATCATGGCTTCGGCCCCCGCGCGGGTTGCGTCGTCGCATCGGCACCGGTCGCCGCCGAATCCTCGGCACGGGCCGCCGTCTCCCGCATCCGGGTCGCCCGCGCTCCGCTCCGCAGCGATGCCACGTCCACGGCCGTGCTCTTCGCGACGATCCGCACCAGCTCCCACCGCTTGAGCCGGCTGCGCGGCCGACACTCGATGATCTCCACCAGGTCGCCCGGGGCGGATTCCTCGTGCTCGTCGTGCACGTGGCAGATCGTCCGGCGATGGAGGATGCGACCATACTTCGGATGCCGCGTGACCCGCGGAATCTCCACGCGCCTCGTCTTGCTGGCGGCGGCGCTGGTCACCGTTCCTGTCGCGACTCGCTTCGGCATTGCTTCGTTCCTGCTGTCCTAAGAGCGGCCACCCGCACCCTACGCGCCGGCACCACCGGCCCCTGCGGCCGGCGGCACGAGCGAACCGCGCTGATTCAGGATCGTCTGGCAGCGGGCGATCGTCTTGCGATGCTTGCGCATCTCGCTCGGCGCCGCCAGCTTTTCCGTCTGGGCCTGGACGCGGAGACGAAACAGCGTCTCGGCCGCATCCTTCCAGACGAGCCTGATCTGCTCGTCCGCCATGTCTCGCAATTCACTCGTCTTCGTCATGTGCTCCACCTGCCGCCCTACATTGGCCGCCGCTTCACGAACCGCACCCGCACCGGCAT
>JBJSZP010000611.1:0-2057 GCA_046090365.1 Planctomycetia bacterium | reverse complement strand
TGCGCCCTCAGTAAGCCGCGTATCTGCCCGTCGGCTCTTCCGCATCGCACCGACCGTCTCCGCCGCCTCCCCTTTCCAGCTGAGGAGGCTTCGGGCTCCCCGTGTCCCGGAGCAGGCGTATGCAGGCAAGCGCAGCCATGGATGGCGCAGCGCAGCCGGAGTCGAGTGAACGGAGGCCTCGAGGGCCGCAGTGAACGTCCGGCGATGGGATATGGGGAGCCCGAAGCCGGCGCCAATGAGTGAAGGCAGCGAAAGGCTAAAGCCTGTCATCCATGAGTCATCCTGTAATCGCGATGAGGGTGGCGATGCGGTCGTCGAGTACGGCGGCGCTCTCGGCATCGGTGTCGCCACGTGCGAAGACGGTGAGCACGGGAGCGCCAGCGCGGAGCACCTGGCCGGGGCGCGGGATGTCGGCAAGGGCAGGGGGGCCGTCGGCGGTGGTCCATGGGGCGGCGTGCTCGGCGAGACGATCGAGCAGATGATCGGTGACGTGCGTGGCGCGGGCTGCGAACAGGATTGCCTTCGACCATACGCCGGGGCTGCCCGCGTGCGACGGGCGCGGTGAGGGGTGGCCGAAGGCTGCGAGGTGCGCGGCCATGATCGAAGTGCCTGTGGACCGTTCGACGAGTTCGGCGGAGGCCGTCGGCCGGGGGTTCACCTCGAGCACCGTGAGCCGGCCGTCGGGCTCGAGGATCGCGTCGATGCCGACGATGCCGCGGAGCCCGGCATGGTCGGCGAGCGCAGCGGCGAGGTCGGCGAACTGCGAGTGCACGGTGGCCGGGACGGAGGCCGGAGGGAGCAGGGTCGCGCCGCAGAAGGCGAAGGCGGGGGCGCGGCACGCGGCAGCGCCGACGCGTTGGCGGGCCACGCCGAGGACGGCGCACGAGCCGGCCGAGAGGGCGAACACGGCCGAGAGCGGTTCGCCCGGAGTCAGCCGCTGCCAGATGCAGGGCTCGCGGGAATGAGTGGCGGAAGGCGTCCAGGCGATGATGCCACGGCCTCCCGCGCTCGCCACCGGCTTGCGGAGGAACGAGCCGTCGGTGGGCAGGCCGTGGGGCGTGGTATGCGTGTCGGGCGAGCGTAGTCCAGCATGGCGCGCGAGCGCTGCGAGCGCTGCGGGGTCGCGCACGAGCCGCACGGTGGCCGAATCGTTGCCGGCGAGCGGCCGGGCCGTGGCGATGGCGTCGATGATCGGGAGGTGATTTTCCATCGCGCCCGTGTAACAGAACGGGGCGGAAGGAAATGTCGCTACGGCGGAGACGAGGCCCTGCGGGTAGGGATCGGCCCGCTGCGTCGCGACCGCGGCCCGCGACAGGTCGAGGTCGTCGAACAGGTCGGCGGCGTGCACGGCCCAGCCGGCGGCGGACGCGGAGGCCGCCGCCGCCCGACAGCTGGCGCCCACGATCACGAGCGGCGGCCGCGGCCCCGGGGGCACGCCAACGCTGCCGCTCTGCGGTGCCTCGCCGGGTTCGGCGGTCGACGGTTGAGGGTCCACGCTGCAGATGCTACCTTGCTGCCGCTACCCGCGAATACCGTGGGATTGCGTCATGGTGACCCGCCGTGCTGGCGGCAGCGGACGCTGCGTGGTCCACCCTTCAGGAGAAAGAATCCATGTCGATGTTCATTGGTGAGGCTCTGGCTGGCGATGGCAACGAAATCGCCCATATCGACCTGCTGATCGGCAGCAAGGACGGCCCGGTCGGGATCGCGTTTGCGAACGCCCTGGCCCGGCAGAGCGAGGGACACTCGAACCTGCTCGCCGTGCTGACGCCGAACCTCGCCGTCAAGCCGGCCACCGTGATGATCACGAAGGTCACGATCAAGGGCGCCAAGCAGGCCGTGCAGATGTTCGGCCCGGCGCAGGCCGCCGTGGCGAAGGCCGTGGCCGACAGCGTGGCTTCCGGCGTGATCCCGAAGAGCGATGCCGAGAACCTCGTGATCGTGTGCGGCGTGTTCATCCACTGGCTGGCCGCCGACGACAAGAAGATCTACGACTACAACTACAAGGCCACCGTCGACGCGATCGCCAACGCCATGAAGGGCAAGCCGACCGCCGA
>JBJSZP010000610.1:0-4878 GCA_046090365.1 Planctomycetia bacterium | reverse complement strand
CGGCGTGAAGGGCGCGCCCTGCAACTGGCGCTGGGATGATGCCAAGCGCGACGTCGTGATGCCGGAAAATCCCTACGAGTATCCCCAGGGCAGCGCCTGCTTCATCCAGAGCGTGCAGGACAACATGGAAGACATCATGGACCTCGCCCGCAGCGAGGCGATGCTCTTCAAGTTCGGCTCCGGCACCGGCACCGACCTGTCCACGCTCCGCAGCCAGCGCGAGAAGCTCGCCGGCGGCGGCAAGCCGTCGGGCCCGCTCTCGTTCATGCGGGTCTACGACCAGGTGGCGGCGGTGGTGAAGAGCGGCGGCAAGACCCGCCGGGCGGCCAAGATGCAGTCGCTCAAGATCCACCACCCCGACATCATGGAATTCATCGAGTGCAAGGCGAAGGAGGAGAAGAAGGCCCGCGTGCTGATCGAGAAGGGGGGCTACGACTCCAACTTCAATGGCGAGGCCTACAGCTCGATCCTGTTCCAAAACGCCAACCTCTCCGTGCGGCTCACCGACGACTTCATGCAGGCCGTCGACCGCGACGACACCTGGACCACGCGCTGGGTGACCGACCCGTCGAAGGCCGGGCCGAGCTACAAGGCCCGCGAGGTGATGACCCGGATGGCGGAATGCGCCTGGCAGTGCGGCGATCCGGGCGTGCAGTACGACACCACGATCAACCGCTGGCACACCTGCCCCAACTCCGGCCGGATCAACGCCAGCAATCCGTGCTCCGAATACATGTTCCTCGACGACACGGCCTGCAACCTGGCGAGCATCAACCTGATGAAGTTCCGCAAGCCCGACGGCACGTTCGACGTCGAGCGGTTCGCCGCGGCCTGCCGGATCTTCTTCGTGGCCCAGGAGATCCTCGTCGACCACGCCAGCTACCCGACGAAGCGGATCGCGAAGAACAGCCATCTCTACCGGCCGCTCGGCCTCGGCTACTCGAACCTCGGCAGCCTCCTCATGGCCGACGGCCTCGCCTACGACAGCGACGCCGGCCGCGGCCTGTGCGGCGCGATCACGGCGATCCTCCATGGCGCCGCCAATCGCACGAGCGCGGAGCTCGCCGCGGCGGTCGGCCCGTTCGAGGGCTTCGCCGCCAACCGCGAGCCGATGCTCGGCGTGATGCAGATGCACAGGAGCGCCGTCGAGAAGATCGACCCGGCGTGCCCCCGGTATCTGCACGACGCCGCCCGGCGGGTCTGGGACGAGGTGCTCGCGGGCGGCCGGCGGCATGGCTACCGCAACGCCCAGGCCACGGTGCTCGCGCCCACGGGCACGATCTCGTTCCTCATGGACTGCGACACGACGGGCATCGAGCCCGACATCGCGCTCGTGAAGTACAAGCAGCTCGCCGGCGGCGGGATGCTCAAGATCGTGAACCAGACCGTGCCGCTCGCCCTGCGCACGCTCGGCTACGACGAGCCGGCCATCGAGGGGATCCTGGCCTACATCGACAAGAACGACACGATCGAAGGGGCCCCCGGCCTCAAGGATCAGCATCTGTCGGTGTTCGACTGCGCGTTCAAGCCGCGGCTCGGCAAGCGGAGCATCGCCTGGGAGGCGCACGTGAAGATGATGGCGGCGGCGCAGCCGTTCATCTCGGGCGCCATCTCGAAGACGGTGAACATGCCGCGGGAGACGACGCCGGCCGACATCGCCGGGGCCTACGTGGAGGGCTGGCGGCTCGGCCTCAAGGCCCTGGCCATCTACCGCGACGGCTCGAAGGAGAGCCAGCCGCTCAACACGAGCACCGAGAGCGACAAGGCGGCGGCGAAGGTGACGGCGGCCCCGCGGCGGGAGCGGCTCCCCGACACCCGGCGGAGCGTGACCCACAAGTTCAACGTGGGCGGACACGAGGGCTACATCACCGTGGGCCTTTACGACGACGGCCGGCCGGGCGAGTTGTTCATCACGATGGCCAAGGAAGGCAGCACGATCGGCGGCCTGATGGACGCCTTCGGCACGGCCGTGTCGATGAGCCTGCAATACGGCGTGCCGCTCGAGGTGTACGTGAAGAAATTCTCGCACACCCGCTTCGAGCCCTGGGGCTACACGAAGAACCCCGACATCCCGGTGGCGAAGAGCCTGGTCGACTATCTCTTCCGCTGGATGGGCACGGAGTTCATTCCGGGATACCGTGAGGCGAACAGGCCTGGTGGCTACGGCGGCGGCGAGGAGGCCGCCGCGGGTGACGACGCCGAAAGTGAGCGGAAGCCCGCCGCCACGACGGCGAGCGGGCTGGCCGATGGCCAAGGAAAGGCCAGGACGAACGGTGAGGCGACGACGAGCCGGGGCAAGCATCCGGCCGGCACCAACGGCCACGCGACGGCGACGGCCGTGAAGGCAGCACCGGCGAAGGCCGCGGTGTCGGCGTCGGCTGCGCTCCTCGAGCGGGCCGGCCTCAAGATGGCGACCGACCCGAATGCGAGCCCGGCCGACCGGCAGAGCCAGTTCGCCAAGTTCCAGATCGATGCGCCGGCCTGCGACAACTGCGGGTCGATCACCGTGCGGAACGGCAACTGCTACCTCTGCCACAACTGCGGCAACAGCATGGGGTGCTCGTGAGCGGTCGCGTTGGGCGGATTGTGACGGCTGTGCGTCGACGGGCGTGACGCCATGGAATCCGGGCAGGGCCATGGCCGATGGTTTCTCCATCGACATTCGACCTGTTGCCGCGTTCCGTCGGAGGTGCCAACCCCAACGCGTTGATCCGGATCCTCTGAAAAGCACGTGCCCGTCACGGCCCGATCCGCATCAGTCTCGCAGTTATCTACCCCGTTCGCAGGCGGCAGACAGGTTCGATCCACACGGAGGCCGCGGCAGTTCCAGACTGCCGCGGCCTCCGGCATTTTCGGCCGGGGCGCGAGGCCGTGAGGTCCGGTTATAGCGGCCATAACGGCCCGCTCAGGGCGGAGTCCGCGGCCGTTTGCTCCGCTCCCGGGCCGGATTTAGCATACGAGTCATTCGTGGCGTAGCGTGAAATACAGGTTCTGGATCCCTCCTTTCAGGCAGAGGTGACTCGTGCGTCGGTGGCTGCGCGTGCTCGTGGTGGGTGTGCTCACGGTGGTCCTATCGATCGATTCGGCATCCGCTTGCCGACTGTTCCGCAGCCGCTGCCGGCCGCGCTGCCGCGTCGTCACGTGCCGGGTCGTTCGTCCCGTGCAGCCGGTATGCTCGAGTGCCGCGTGCCAGCCGTGCGGGTTGGCCGCCGTCGTCGAGTCGCTGCCTGCGCAATGCTGCGTGCCAGCCGACGGCTCCGCCCATGCCGTGATCGTCGAGACCGATCGGGCGGAGATGGCCGCCCCGAGCCACGCGGAGTCGCCGCCCGCTTCCAGCGCGAGCGGCCCGGTCGCCGCCGAAGCAGCGAAGCCGGCGACCCCAGCGCCGGTGCTCGAGCCGCTCGAGCCGCTGACCCCCATCGCCCCGGCTTCCGCCGAAAAACCGTTGCCCCCGTCGCCCCCGGCAGCCACCGAACCGCCGCCGCAGCCCAAGACGGCGGCCGAGATTCTCGCTGAATCGGCCGAGAAGGAGCGGCTCGAGAAGGCCGCTGCCGAAGCTGCGAAGCCGGCGACGCCCGCAGCCGAGCCACCCATGAAGAAGGAGGCTCCGATCGAGCCGGCGCCGCAGCCTGCCCCCGTCGACGAGCCGCCGGCACCGATCGAGCCGGCTCCCGAGAAGCCGGCACCGGTCCCCGCCCCGGCACCCGAGGAGCCTGAGGAGCCCGCCGAGCCGGCGCCCAAGAAGCCCGCCCCGAAGCCCGCCGCCGAGAACTTCTTCGACGAGGATGGCGACGAGCCGGAGGAGAAACCGGCGAGCGAAGACAGCCCGGCGATGAAGAAGAAGGAACCGCCGAAGGAGGCAAGCGAAGACCTGTTCGACGAGCCTGAGGCCGAGACGCCCGCCTCCGATGCGGCCCCCAAGCCTGCCGAGGAGCCCGGCGAAGAGCCCGCGGACGAGGCCCCGAGCGAGGAGCCGGCCGAGAAGACCGAGGACGATCCGTTCGCGGCCCTCGACGCCAATCCCGAGCCGGTCCGGCGCTGGATCGACTCGAGCGGGCTCCACGAGACGATCGGCCGGCTCGTCGAGGTGCATCCCGACCGGGTCCGGATCCTCAAGCGCAACGGTCGCTACACGACGGTGCCGATGCACCTGCTGAGCCAGCACGACCAGGCCTACGCGACGGCCGTCGGGGAACGGCTCGCCGGCCGGGAGCCGACCCGTCCGGCCGTCACCGACACCGCCCGGCGGTAGGCTCGATCACTTGTCGTCGAGGACCGCGACGGTCTCGAAGGCCTTGCCTTCGAGCATCTCGAGCGATGCGCCGCCACCGGTCGACACGTGGCTCACGCGGTCGGCGTAGCCGAGCTGCTCGACGGCGGCCGCCGAGTCGCCGCCCCCGATGATCGTGATCGCGCCCTTCGCGGTGGCAGCAGCGACCGCGTCGGCCACGGCCTTCGTGCCGGCGTCGAAGGGGGGCATCTCGAACACGCCCATCGGCCCGTTCCAGACGACCGTGCCCGCCCCGCGGATGAGCTCGGCGTACGCCCGCGCCGTCTCCGGCCCGATGTCGAGCCCCTCGAAGCCGTCCGGGATCTCCCCCGCCTTCACGACTCGCTTGTTCGCCGCGGACGAAAAGTCGTCGGCGCAGTGCGTATCGACGGGCAGCACGAGTTTGTCTTTTCCGGCGGTCAGCAGCTGCTTCGCGAGATCCACCTTGTCGGGCTCGACGAGGGACTTGCCCGTCTTGCCCCCCTGGGCCAGAGAGAACGTGTAGGCCATCGCGCCCCCCACGAGGACGTGGTCGCAGATCGAGAGCAGGTTCGTGATCACTGCGATCTTGTCCGACACCTTCTTGCCGCCGAGGATCGCCACGAACG
>JBJSZP010000609.1:0-7325 GCA_046090365.1 Planctomycetia bacterium | reverse complement strand
CTTGCCTGCATACGCCTGCTCCAGGACACGGGGAGCCCGAAGCCTCCTCAACTGTAAAGGGGGAGGCGAGGGGTTGCCCCTACCATTGAGCCGGCGTGAGTCACCAGCGGAGCCATGGATGGCGCAGCGCCTGTGACTCCGAGCGAACGAAGCCCAGGGATGGGCGCAGTGAGCGTCCGGCGAGGTGGTACGGGGCAACCCCGAGCCGGTGCAGCTGACTGGAGCAAGAAGGCAAGACAGGCTGAAGCCTGTCCTACGCTACGGCCGCTTGTCGATGGACACGAAGTCGCGGAGGGTTTCGCCCGAGTAGATCTGGCGCGGGCGGCAGATCTTTTTGGTGGGCGAGTGGTGCATCTCGATCCAGTGGGCGATCCAGCCGGGGAGGCGACCCATGGCGAAGAGCACCGTGAACATCTGCACCGGAATCCCCATCGCCCGGTAGATCACGCCCGAGTAGAAGTCGACGTTCGGGTAGAGCTTGCGCTCGATGAAGTATTCGTCGGCAAGCGCCACCTCCTCGAGCTGCTGGGCGATGTCGAAGATCGGGTCGTGGCGGGCGATCTTGGCGAGCAGCTTGTCGCAGGTGGCCTTGATGAGCTTGGCCCGCGGGTCGTAGTTCTTGTAGACGCGGTGGCCGAAGCCCATGAGGCGGAAGCCGGAGTCTTTCTTCTTGGCGAGGTCGACGTACTTCCGCACGTTGCCGCCGTCGGCGCCGATTCGTTCGAGCATCTCCACGCAGGCCTGGTTGGCGCCGCCGTGGAGCGGGCCCCAGAGGGCGCAGATGCCGGCCGAGATGCTGGCGAAGAGGTTCGCGTCGCTCGAGCCCACCATGCGCACCGTCGAGGTCGAGCAGTTCTGCTCGTGATCGGCATGCACGATCAGGAGCATGTCGAGGGCGTCGGCGAAGTCGGGGTCGACGTGGTATTCCTCGCACGGCACCGCGAACATCATGTGCAGGAAGTTCTCGCAGTAGCCGAGGTCGTTTTGCGGATACATGAGCGGCTGCCCGCACGACTTCTTGTGGCTGTAGGCGGCGATCGTGGGGAGCTTCGCCATCAACCGGTGCACGCTCACCTCCACCTGCCGCGGGTCGCGCACGTCGAGCGAGTCCTGGTAGAAGGTGGAGAGGGCGCCCACGACGCTGCCGAGCGTGGCCATCGGGTGGGCGTCGCGCGGAAAGCCCGTGTAGAAGTTCCGCATGTCCTCGTGGATCATCGTGTGGTGCGAGAGCGACGTGCGGAAGGTGTGGAGCTCGGCCGGGTTGGGCAGCTTGCCGTAGATCAGGAGGTAGGCCACCTCCACGAAGTCGCACCGCTCGGCGAGCACCTCGATCGGGTAGCCCCGGTAGCGGAGGATCCCGTTTTCGCCGTCGAGGTAGGTGATGGCGCTCGTGGTCGAGCCCGTGTTCACGAAGCCCTCGTCGAGCGTGATGGCCCCCGACTGGGCGCGGAGCTTCGAGATGTCGAGCCCGCGTTCCCCCTCGGAGCCGACGATCACCGGCAGGTCGATGGTCTTGCCGCCGATTTCGAGTTTTGCGACGCCGTCGGCCCGCGTGCCGGGCCAGGGGGGGGTGGAGGGGCTGGCGGCGGGCTTCGACGTGGTGGCACTCATGGCGGCAACGCTCCAAGGCGGGGCTGCCACGCCGGCCGCGCGGCAACGGACATCGGGCTTATCCGCCTGCGGGCGAAGTCTAGCCCTCGTGTCGCGTGGCGGCAATCACCCCACCTCACGACCGCCCGGAATCGAAGCCGGTCAGCGTCGCGTCGACCTCGGCGACGTGCCGACGCCCGCCTCGCCCTGGGCGAGCGCCACGAAGGCGGCCTGCCGCAGAGCGGCCAGCCCGTCGTCATTCACGATCGTGCCGGTGGCGGTGCCGGCGCCGGCGGCGATCGTCGCACCGGACGCGTTCGACAGCCTCACGGAGAAGGTCTCGTCGGCCTCCACGGTGGCGTCGTTTCGCACCGACACCGGAATGACCTTCGACGTCTCGCCCGCGTTGAACGTGAGCGTGCCGCTCGTGGCCGTGTAGTCGCCATTGCGGCCGGCCACGGCAGTGCCATTGGACGTGGCGAACTTCACGGTCACCCGCGACGTGCTCGCCACGGAGAGCGTGACCACAAACGAGAAGATGCCCTGGCTCTCCGGGGCCCTCACCGACGCGATCGACAGCGTGCGAGCCACCTGCTGATCGTCATTGACGATCGTGCCGGTAGCCGAGGCAGTGGCGATCCTGGCGTTTGACGAGGCGCCGGACAGGGTGAGCGAGAACGTCTCGTTCGATTCAAACGCAGTGTCGCCGGCCACGGCGACCGCGACGGTCTTCGAAGTCTCGCCCGGTGCGAACGTGAGCGTGCCGCTCGCGGCCGTGAAATCGGATCCTGCCGCAGCGGTGCCGTTCGCGGTCGCATAGTTCACCGTCACGGTCGACGACACCGCCGCAGCCAGCGTCACCGTGAACGTGAGCGGGGTCGTGCCGGTGTTCCCTTCCGTCACGCTCCCTCCGCTGATCGAGATTCCGACCGCCGGCGCGGCATTGAGGGCCGCCGCCGCATTGAGCCGCCCGCCCGTCGCGGTCCTGCCGGCGAGCGACGACGTGGGCGTCGCCGTGGACAGGATCGCCTGACGGATGTCGGCGGCCGAGGCGTTCGGGAAGGCGGCGGCGTAGAGAGCCACCGTGCCGGTCACGTGTGGCGTGGCCATCGACGTGCCGCTGAGCGTGCCGTACGTGCCGCCCGGCAGCGTCGAGGCGATCCCCGAGCCGGGGGCCGCGATGTCGACGGTGCTCGCGCCGAAGTTCGAGTAGGACGCAATCGCCCCGTTCGACTGGATCGCGGCGACGGCGACCACCGCCTCGTAGCTCGCCGCCGAGGCCGTCGATGTGCCTGTCAGGGTCGTGTAGTTGGAGGGATAGCTGGCCACGGAATCATTGTTGTCACCGACCCCGTCGCTGCCGCCGTTGCCCGCCGCACTCACGAACAGGATGCCGGCCTTCGCCCCGCGGATGATGGCGCTGTGGAGCGCCGAGGAGTAGCCGCCACCACCCCACGAGTTGTTCGAGGCCACGATATTGACGCCGTGCCGCGTCTTCAGGTCGGTGAGGTAGTCGAGAGCCCGCACGGCGTCGCTCGTGTAGCCGCCATTGGGCCCGAGGAACTTCGTGGAGATCATCGTCACGTTCCAACTCACGCCGGCCACGCCCGTGCCGTTGCCACCCACGCCGCCGATCGTGCCCGCCACGTGCGTGCCGTGGCTGTCGGTGCCGTCGTAGACGGTGTTGTCGCCATTGACGAAGTCCCAGCCGTTGACGTCGTCGACGTACCCGTTGCCGTCGTTGTCGAGTCCGTCGACAGGGTCGTAGGGGTTGACCCAGATGTTGTCCCGGAGGTCAGGGTGCGACACGTCGATCCCCTCGTCGACGATGCCCACCACCACCGACTTCGAGCCGGTGAAGCCGGCGTCCCAGGCCTTCTCCGCCTGACTGCCGAATTGATTGGTCGTGCCTGCCGGCCCCGACGCCGCCGGCAGGTCGTCGCCGTACATGCCCCAGAGTTGGCCGCCGGTGGTGTAGAGCGGATCGTTGCTGACCGCCGCCTTGGAAACCTTCCAGTTCGGCTCGACGAACATGACGCCGGGTCGATTCGCGAGGGCTGCGATCGCCCTGCTGACCGTCTGGCCGGCCCCCAGCTTCACGCGCTCGAGCACGCCGAAGCCGTTTTGCTCCATGGCGATGGAGCGGATGTGTTCGATCGCCGACCCGCGCACGGCCGCCCGAGCGGCGTCGCGAGTCGCGGCGGTCGCGAGCTGCGAAAACTGGATCAGGATCTCGCCATCGGCAAACGCCGCGAGCATCCGGCGATCTTCCAAGCCCTCAAACGACACTCCGACCCGTTCCGCCGCCTTGCGGTGAAATCGCGAACGCATGATGAGGTTCCTCAGAAACGTGCCCCGGAAACGAGCATAAGTGTATCCACCCGGTGGATTTCATGCCACCGCCCTCCCCCCAAAAAGCCCGGAGAGGAAGCGACGGGGTGCCGCGGCCTGCTAGCGGGTGCGGGTGTCGCCCTGCTCTCTGGCGGTGGCGGTGGCGGGCTTGTCGTCGAAGACCGTCCACACGGGCGTCCGATCCTTGAGCTTCGCGAGATACTCGTCGACCTGCCGTTTCCGCCGCTCTTCCAGGAGCGTCTGCCGGATCCCGACCTGCGCCTCGAGAAACGGCGTCCGCCCCGCCTCCGTCCGCTCGGTCACCCGCACGATGTGGAGCGCCTGACCGTCGTCGAGGATCGCGCTCAATTGGCCCACGGGCAGCGTGAAGATCGCCTCGTCGAGCACCTTCGACGACAGGCTGCCCTTGGTGGTCCAGTCGTAGCCGCCGCCCGTGGAGGCCGTCGGCCCTTCCGACCGCTGCCTGGCGATGTCGGCGAAGGGCTTCCCCTCGAGCACGTCGTTCCCCATCGCGGCGAGCTTGTTCCAGGCCGCTCCGCGCGGCTGCGTGGGCGTGATCTTCACCGTCAACTGCTCGAACTTCGCCTTGGCGGGGTAGTCGTAGTCGCTCAGGTGGTTCTCGTACCACGCGATCATCTCGGCGTGCGGGATCTCCTCGTCGCTCTCCACCTTCTGCTGGATCCACTGCTGGGCCAGCGCCCGCTCGAAAAACATCTTGCGGACGCGGTCGAGCGATTGCCCGCGCGACCGCAGCAGCTGCTCGTATTCCGCCGCGCTGGCCACGCCGGCGTCCTTGAGCATCCTGGGCAACTGCTGCTCGTCGAACGCCTGGTTCACCTTCTTCTCGATGTCCGGCAGCCGGTCCTCGGGGATCGTGCGGCAGGCGTCCACGAACACGATCAGCGATTCCACGTGCTGCGGCAGCACCTGGCGACAGATCTGGAGCTTGAGTTCGCGGACCTGCTCCGGCGTGAGCCCGGGCGACACCTTGGCGAGCCAATTGAGCGCGCTCGGCGTGAGCAGGTCGCCCTCGAGCACCACCTCGGGGCCCACGCGGGCGACCACCATCGCTGTCTCGAGCGACTGCGCCTCGGCCAGCAGCTTGCTCGCTTCGGCCGCCTCCGGGCCGCTGTTCGCGACGGGCTCCTGGAACTGCGCCTGCTTCACGCCCTCGTCCTTCGTGCCCGGCAGGTCGGGGCCGAAGTCGATCGGCACGATCGGGGCGTCGGGGTCGGGGCGGATGCTCGACAGGACGTGGTTGTCGCCCTTCTTGCCGCCGGCCTTTTTGCCGGGCCAGCTGTCGGGCCGCGAGATCGGCTTCGGCACGTGGGGCACCAGCCGCTGCGGCGTGATGCCGTTGCCGTTCGCGCCCGGCTGGCCGACGGCGATCGGCGCCTGCGCGGCGTTGGCGGCGGCATCGTCGAACTGGGTGGCGATCCGCTGGGCGTGGGCTGTCCGCGCCGTGAGGATCAGCGCAAGGCAGAGCACCGCGGTCGCCGCCGGTGCGCGCGCTGTCGATTCACGGGGGCGAACGCCCGGCTGGTTCATGCTTGGCGGCTCTCGAGGGGCGGGGACTATAGGCCTCGCCCCGCGCGGGTCGCAAGACCGCCCGGAGGGCCGCGAGGAGCCGGTCTGGGGCGTCGAAAAGCCGCTTGTCGACGGGGAGATAGGCCGTGCGGTCGTCGACGAGCCTGAGGCTCCGCGCGGCGGGCGGGCCGCCGGCCTTGAGCCGTTCGAGGGCCCGGCGGTCGTGGTGCCGGAGGAGCACCATGCCCGCCTCACGGCCGATGGCCTCGATGCCGTGCGCGGTCGCGTCCACGCGCAGCCGCGCGGCGTCGAGCAGCCGCGCCGCCTCGGGCGGCAGCGGCCCGAAGCGGTCGGCGAGCTCGGCCGCGAGGTCGTCGATCTGTGGCGCTTCCGTGGCCCGCGAGAGGCGGCGGTAGACGTCGATCTTCGTGCGGAAGTCGGGGATGTAGTCGCGCGGCAGCCAGGCCTCGCCCGGGAGGTCGATCGTCACCTGCGGCGGCTCGGCCGGCGGCAGCGCCTTGAGCCCGCGCACCGCCTGCTCGAGGAGCCGGCAGTAGAGCTCGTAGCCCACCGTGGCGATGTGGCCGCTCTGCTGCGTGCCGAGGAGGTTGCCCGCGCCGCGGATCTCGAGGTCGCGCATGGCGAGCGAAAACCCCGCTCCCATACTGGAAAATTCCTGGATCGCCCGCAGACGGCGGGCGGCCGTGCTCGTGAGGTGGGCCGTCTCGTCCACGAGCATGTAGCAGTAGGCGCGGTGGTGCGAGCGGCCCACGCGGCCGCGCAGCTGGTGCAGGTCGGCCAGGCCGTAGGTGTCGGCCTCGTCGATGAAGATCGTGTTGGCATTCGGGATGTCGAGGCCGCTCTCGATGATCGTGGTGGCGAGGAGGATGTCGGTCTTCCCCGCCACGAAGTCGAGCATCACCTGCTCGAGCTCGCTCTCCGAAAGCCGGCCGTGGCCGATGCCGATCGTGGCCTCGGGCACGATCTGGGAGAGCCGGTGGGCCACCTGGTGGATGTCGTGGATCCGGTTGTGCACGAAAAACACCTGCCCGCCGCGGGCGAGCTCCCGGTCGATCGCCGTCTTGATGAGCGACGTGTTCCAGCGGGCCACGCGGGTCTCCACGGCGATCCGGTTGGCCGGGGGCGTCGTGAGGTTCGAGATGTCGCGGATCCCGAGCATCGACATGTGGAGCGTGCGCGGGATCGGCGTGGCCGTCATCGTGAGCACGTCCACGCTCGCCCGCAGTGCCTTGAGCCGCTCCTTCACATCCACGCCGAACCGCTGCTCCTCGTCCACGACGAGCAGGCCGAGGTTCGCGAAGTGGATGTCGGCCTGGGCGAGCCGGTGGGTGCCGATCACGATGTCGACGCTCTTGCGTGCCAGGCCCTCGAGCACCTCCCGCTCCTCGGCCGCCGAGGAAAACCGCGACAGCGACCGGATCACGAACGGAAACTCGGAGAACCGGGCCGCGAAGCTGCGCCGGTGCTGCTCGGCGAGCACGGTCGTGGGCACGAGCACGGCCACCTGGTAGCCCGCCTCCACGGCCTTGAACGCGGCCCGCATCGCCATCTCCGTCTTGCCGAAGCCCACGTCGCCGCAGAGCAGCCGGTCCATCGGCTTGGCTGCCTGCATGTCGCCCTTGATCGCATCGTTGGCCGTGAGCTGGTCGGGCGTCTCGTCGAACGGAAACGACTCCTCGAACGCCCGCTGCCAAGGCGTGTCGGCGGGGAAGGCGAGCCCGGGCCGCTCGGCCCGCCGGGCCTGGAGCTGGATCATGTCGGCGGCCATGTCGGCCACGGCCTGCTGCACGGCCGCCTTCTGCTTCGCCCACAGCGTGCCGCCGATCTTCGCGAGC
>JBJSZP010000608.1:0-1840 GCA_046090365.1 Planctomycetia bacterium | reverse complement strand
TTGCCCAAACACCTTGGCGATCTCGTCGAGCCCGTGCTCCTCGACGTATTCTTCGAACACGGTCGCGATCGCCTCGGCGATCACCGCGTCGAGCACCTGCCGCTCGCTCATCTGGTGGCTGCCCATCAGGTCGAGCTCGAGTTTGCCGAGGCTCGAGGCGTAGAGGTGGCCCAGGTCGCTGATCCGCGGCACGGCCGGCTTCTCGCCGAGCCGCACGCCCCGCTGCCGGGCGCTCGCGACGACGGTCTTCAGGTTCGCGATCGAGAACCGGGCGCTCACGCCCGACTGCTGGTCGATGAATTTGCTTTTGCGGGCCGCGATCGTGATCTGCTCGAGCACCTCCCGCATGAACGGGGGCACGACCACGGGCCACTCGCCCCCCAGGTCGATCGCCGCCTCCTGCGCGGCCACCCTGATCCCGAGGTCGCGGTCGCGGGGGTAGTGCGTGTGGATTACGGCGCCGATCCGGTCCTTGAGCTGCGGGATCACCTTGCCGGAGCGGTTGTAGGTTGACGGATTGGCGGAGAAGAGCAGCATCACGTCGATGTCGAACTTCACCGGATACCCGCGGATCTGCACGTCGCGCTCCTCGAGGATGTTGAACATCCCCACCTGCACGAGCTCGTCGAGTTCCGGCAGTTCGTTCATCGCGAAGATGCCGCGGTGCATCCGTGGGATGAGGCCGAAGTGGAGCGCCTCCTCGCTCGCCATGCTCGTGCCGCCGGCGAGTTTGGCAGGATCGATCTCGCCGATGATGTCGGCAAACTTCGTCCCCGGCGCGAGCCGCTCGGCATACCGCTCCTCCCGCGGCCACCACGCGATCGGCACCTCGGCCGGATCACGCTCGGCCACGAGCCGCTTTCCGGCCGTGCTGATCGGCCTGAGCGGATCGTCGTGAAACGGGATCGCCGGATCGTCGAGGTAGGGCACGTATTCATCGAGGAACCGCACGAGCAGCCGCATCAGCCGGCTCTTCGCCTGCCCCTTCTCGCCGAGAAACAGCATGTCGTGCCCCGCGAGGAGCGCCACGTTGATCTCGGGGATCACCGTGTCGTCGTAGCCCACGATCCCGGGGAAAAGCTCCTCGCCGCCGGCGAGCATGCGCAGGAAGTTCTCGCGCACCTCCTCCTTGACGCTGCGGCTCTTCCAGCTGGAGGCCTGCAGGGCGGCGAGCGTTTTCGGGCGCGAGGCGGGGGCGGCTGGCATGCGTGCATCTCCTGTGGGGAACGCCGCATTGTAGTGCGCTGGGCGCGCGCCGGCTTCGGGCTCCCCGTATCCCGTGGCCGGAAGTTCGCCTTCGCCCTCCAGGCTCCGGCTCAATCGACTCCGGCTGCGCTGCGCCATCCATGGCTTCGCTTGCCTGCATACGCCTGCTCCGGGACACGGGGAGCACGAAGCCTCCCCAACTGAATCAGGAAAGGGGAGGCTCGGGGTTGCCCCGCTCTTCTCCCTCTCCCTTTGGGAGAGGGTTGGGGTGAGGGTGCTTTCGTTGCGCCACCAAAGACACCCTCACCCGGCCTGCGGCCGGCCTCTCCCAGAGGGAGAGGCGAGATATGGAGGGCCGCAGTGAACGTCCGGCGAGGTGGTACGGGGCAACCCCGAGCCGGATAGGGCAAGTTGAGGTAGGCAAGCGGGAAACTTGCCCCACGGCCTACTTCAGCACCGGCAGGCGGATCGTGATGGCCGTGCCCTTGCCCGGGGCGCTTTCGACGCGGATCCGGCCGCGGTGGGCTTCCACGATCTCGCGGCAGGCCGTGAGGCCGAGGCCGCTGCCGCCCTTGCCCGTCTCGTCGGGGCCGGCCTTCGTGGAGAAGTGCGGCTCGAACATCCGCCGCATCAC
>JBJSZP010000607.1:0-2661 GCA_046090365.1 Planctomycetia bacterium | reverse complement strand
CCGCAAGCCGCCGGACGAAGTCAGTAGCTGTTGTGGGCCAGCGCTTCGATGATCTTCGGGGTGTCGACCTTCGCGAGCACGCCCGTGCCGCGGAGCTCGCGCTTCCGCTTCGACGTGAGCCGCACCTGGAGGTGGCTCGTGCCGGCGCGACGGTGCTTCACCTTGCCGTTGGCGGTGGCCCGGAAACGCTTCTTCACGCCCTTGTGGGTCTTCTGCTTCGGCATGGTCTGCTCCTGATTGGTTCGTTGAACGGGTGACTGGGAGATTACTTGGGGGAGAGCGTGCACACCAGCCGCCGCCCCATCTGCTGCGGGGGCGAATCGACTTTGCCCACCGGGTCGAGCTGTTCGAGGATGTTTTTCATCACCCGCTGGCCCTCGTCGATGTGGGCGAGCTCGCGGCCGCGGAACACGACCGACACGATCACCTTGTCTTTGTGCTGGAGGAAGCCCTTCGCCTGGTTCACCTTGAATTCGATGTCGTGCTCGCCCGTCTTGGGGCGAAGGCGGATTTCCTTGATCTTGGTGTGGTGGACGTGGGTCTTGTGCTGCTTCTTCTTCTGCTGGTACTTGAACTTGCCGAAGTCCATGATCCGGCAGACGGGCGGCTTCTCGTTGGGAGCCACCTCCACGAGATCGAGGCCTGCCTCCCGCGCGAGGGCGAGCGCCTCCTCGGTCGGGATAATGCCGAGCTGTCCGCCCTCGGCTGAGATCACCCGGATCGGCGTGATCCGGATCTGCTCGTTGATGCGATGCTGTTTCTCGATGGCTCGCGCCTCTGATTTGCCGGAAAAAGTCCCACCATAATCCAGCCCGCCATGGGGGCCGTCAAGGCACCACGGTTTTCGATGGCAGCCGGGCCTCGCGGATGGGCTCGGCGGCGAACCGCAGGCCCGCCACGAGCCGCTCATCGGCGTCGGCGAACCGCTTCTCGAGCGAGGCCTCGACCATGAACGTGGCATTCACGCGGTGCCCGGCGTCGTCAGTGAGCACGTAGTGGATCCAGCGGAACGGCAGCCCTTCGGCGACGCCCTCCGAGACCAGCCGCACGACCCGCACGCCGTCTTCCTCGCGGACCGTCTGCCGCACCCCGTCGAACCGGTTGAACTGCCCCGCCAGCGACTGCTCGACGTTTCGCTTCACCTCGTCCACCGTCGGGGGCGTGGCATCGTCGGCACGGGGCAGCGCCGTGATCGAGCACTGGGCCACGAGCGCCCCGAGGTCGAGCAGCCTGAGCACGAGCCCGCCGGCGTCCTCGCCGACACACCGCCAGGCCGCCTCGTGCACGATGTCGTAGCGCCCGTCGGGATCGCGATACCACACGAGGCCGGGCCGGCCCTCCCCGCGGCGACGTGGTGATTCGAGAGTGGCGTCAGACTCGGAGTCGGCGGCGGCGTCCGTGTCGGCGTCCTCGGCCAAGTCGGCCTCGTCTGCAGTCTCGTCATCGATCGGCTCGTCGGCCGGAGCCCGCGCGAGGGCCACCGTCGCCTCGATCTCGAAGCCCGCCGCCACGTGGCTCGCCTGCCGGCGCTCCTTCACGACGGCGTCCAACTGCGTCACGTCGCCGGTGAGCACGAAGCCGTCTTCATCGGGCTCGGCGGCCACCATGAATTCGCCGTCGACCACCACGTGTGTCGGCACGCCGTCGACGGCCCCGTCCACCACGCCTTCGAGGGCGATGCGGGCCCGGCCGTTTGCGATCTCGACGATCCTGGCCTCGAGCGTGCCGGCCTCCACGGTATCGATGGCAAGCAGGCCGGCGGCGAGGTCGCCGGTGAGCGGCCAGTGGTCGTCGGCGGCGACGGGCCGGCCCGGGAGCAGGTCTTCGAGCAGCACCGAGTCGAACGGCGTCTCGAGGAGTTCGAGCTCGTCGCGCGAGAGGTGGGCCGTGGGCAGGTAGGGCTGGGGCGTCGTGCCGAGCCTGGCGACGGCGATCCGCCGGGCGTCGGCGGGCAGGGCGAGCGACTGCGTGCCGCCGTCGGCCTCGAGCGTCGCCTCGGCCTGCGCGTACTGTCGCACGGCCACCGCGTCCGCCCCGGGGGGTTCGAGCGTCTCGACAAAGCGAAACCGCCCCTCCATCGCGATCGGCTGGCGGGCGCCTTCCTTCGAGCCGGTCGCCGGGCCGTGCAGCTCCCCCTTCGCCGTGAGCGCGACGTCAACGCGTCGGGAATGGGCGGACTCCGCATCCTCCTCGGCTCGGGCGAGGCCGCACCACGCCACCGCCACCAGGCCCACCGTCCAACCGATCCGCCATGCCGGCCGTATTTCCACGAGTTCCACGACGTCCTCCCGCATTTCTCCGCCTCCCCAGTCCCCTGTGGGGAGTTTTCGGCTGGCCGAGGCCAGAAACGCCGGTTTTTGCACTTCCGAGATCCCGCGGCCGGCGACCAAACCCAAGTGTCCAGTGGGAGGAACTGGCTGACTTGTTTAGGTTTAGGGAATGGGCAATCCGGCCCGTGCGACGCGGTCAAGGGCCACCACTGACCCTAACCCCCATGTTTTCAGGTGCTTGCGACCTGGTGAAAGCGTGCCGTGCATGCAGGCTCGTTAGAAAAAACTCAAGCCGGCGGTTGGCCGGCTGAACCGACGGAGGTCGACATCCGTATAACTCCCACGTCCCGGGCACGGTGGCGGGGGCGACGATGCCCCCTGCAGAACGCGC
>JBJSZP010000606.1:0-1496 GCA_046090365.1 Planctomycetia bacterium | reverse complement strand
AGCAACTTCCTCCTCTGGCAGAGCAGTTACGCGGAGTTGTGGGTCACCGACACCTGCTGGCCCGAATTCACGGAAGCGCACCTCGATGATGCGATCCGGTCGTTCGCGGGCCGCGAGCGCCGGTTCGGGGGGCTTTCCCAGTCATGAGCGGTCAGGCAAAGGTGCATCGGATCGCGATGGGCGTCGCCGTCGCGGCGGTCTTCATCGGCCTGGCATGGGCCGACGCCACTGGGCTGGCCGGCGCCGCGCCATCGTGGTGGCTCCTGCCCCTCGTGATCGGCGTCGCAATCGGCGGCGTCAACGAACTGCTCCACCTCTGCGGCACGCGCGATCTGTTCCTCCCCGCCTGGCTGCTCCGGCCGGCCACCGCCGCGGTGCCGCTCGCGGCCGCCTGCGGCGCACAGGCCTTCTCCGCGGCCACCGCGACGGCCGCCCCGACCGCCGCGCTCGGCTGGGCGGCGGCGGCCTTCACGGCGGCGTTGCTCGCGATGTTCGCCATCGAGGTCGCCGGCTATCGTCCGCAGGGCCGCGCGGCCGAGCGGCTGATGGCGGGGACGTTTATCGTGGCCTACCTGGGCCTGCCGCTGGCCTTCATGGTGAGTCTGCGGATGCTGTGCGTGGAGAACCTCGGGCCCGAGCAACGGGGCCCGGGCCACGTGGGGATCGTGCCGCTCCTGAGCCTCGTGGCCGTGGTCAAGGCGGGCGACGTGGCGGCCTACGTCGTCGGCTCGCTCGTCGGCCGCAACCGCATGGCTCCGGTGCTCAGCCCCGGCAAGACGTGGGAAGGGGCCGCCGCGTCGATCGCGGGATCGCTCGCGGCCGCGTGGCTCGTGCTCGAGCGGGCCGGGCTCGACGCGGCGAGTCGGCCGTGGGGCGGGTGGGCCGCGTTCGGCCTCGCCGTCGGCCTGGCGGGCATGCTCGGCGACCTCGCCGAGTCGCTCCTCAAGCGCGAGGCGGGCAGCAAGGACTCGGGCACGTCGCTCGGGGGCCTCGGCGGCGTGCTCGACCTCGTCGATTCGCTCATCTTCGCCGCCCCCGTGGCCTGGCTCCTGTGGGCCGCGGGACTGTAACCGTCGGGCCCTCCGCTGGTGCAGATAAGCAATCTGCACCTACAGCCTGTGGCACGGCCCCGACCCTGTAGCCGCAGAGTGGCACTCTGCGGTCATCAGCGCGGCCTCCCGCTGGTGCAGATAAGCAATCTGCACCTACAGCCCGAGGCATGGCCCCAACCCTGTAGCCGCAGAGGGGCACTCTGCGGCAATACGCCAAGCCTCCCGCCGGTGCAGATAAGCAATCTGCACCTACGGGCGGCGGGACGGTGAAAACCGCGGTTTTTCGGCTGTTTGGGCCGGTCGGGGGGGGCCGCCCGGGGAAGCGGGTATATTTGAGTCTCGTCATCCCCTTCCTTTCGAGACCGTCAGCGACCACCCGTCGCCGCGGGCTCCGATGTCTCGCACGACCATCGCGGTTGTCGATTCCAAACGCCTGCTGACGAT
>JBJSZP010000605.1:0-664 GCA_046090365.1 Planctomycetia bacterium | reverse complement strand
ATTGCCCGTCTTGCCAGGGACTCAGTTGACGGCAACCGGGGGCGCGGCCCGCACGCGTTCGAAGAGGCGGAGGTATTCCCGCGCGCTCGTCTCCCACGACCAGTCCTCGGCCATCACCCGCCGCACGAGCCCCGTCCACAGCGGCCGGTCGGCATGGGCCGCGAGCGCCCGCCCGACGGCATGCTCGAGCGCGAGCGAATCGAACGCGTCGAACACGAACCCACTGGCCCGGCCACTGGCGAGCGACTCCGGCGTGGCATCGACCACCGTGTCGACGAGCCCGCCCGTCGCCCGCACCACGGGGATCGTGCCGTAGCGGAGCGCATAGAGCTGCGTGAGGCCGCACGGCTCGTAGCGGCTCGGCACGAGCATGATGTCGGCGGCGGCGAAGAGGAGGTGGGCGAACTCTTCGTCGAACCCGATCACCACGTCGACCACACCGGGATACGACGCGGCTACGCGGCGCAGCGCCTCTTCCGTCTCCGCCGATCCCGTGCCGAGGATCACGAACCGGGCCCGGCCTGCGCCCGCCATCCGGCCGAGCATCTCGATCACGAGGTCGATCCCCTTCTGCTCGACGAGCCTGCCCACGAGCCCCACCAGCGGCCGCGGATCGCCTGCGGCGCGGCCGAGCCGCGCGGCGAGCGCGGCCTTGGCGGCGGCC
>JBJSZP010000604.1:0-8871 GCA_046090365.1 Planctomycetia bacterium | reverse complement strand
GGGGCTGCCCAGGCCCTCGAGCGGGCTATGGGAGCGAGCGCAGCCATGGATGGCGAAGCGAAGCGGACATGCAGAGAGCCGAAGCCTGGAGGGCTGAGGCGAACGTCCGGCGAGAGGGTCTGGGCAGTCGCGAGCCGGCGCGTGACCAAAAGGGCATGACAGGCTGAAGCCTGTCCCACATCAGGGGCCGGGCAACCCCGAGCCGGTGCGAATGCGTTGACGGCGCCTCGGTCAGCCGAGCCGCCGGTAGATGCGGTGGAGAAGGGCCGTCGTCGTGCGCGGGGCGAGCCGCTTGAGGCGGGCGAGGAGGCGGGCCTGGAGGCCCTCGATCACATAGCGCTCGTTGCGGTCGATCGCGCGGCGCACGCGGCGGGCAACGGCGGCGGAGTCGAGGGGCGTCGCGTCCATGCGGCGGCGGGCCTCGCGGGCCTCGCGGGCGGCCGTGAAGTGCCAGGTGTCGAGGAGGCCCGAGCGGAAGAAACCGGGGCACACGACCGTGACGCCCGGGCGGCGGGCCGGACACTCGGCGGCGATCGCCTCCGAGAGCGCGATCACGCCGGCCTTGCTCGCGGCGTAGGCGGCCATCGACGGCGGGGCGATGAGGCCGGCGATCGAGGCCACGTTCACGAGGTGCGAACGGGCCGGGTGCTCGCGCAGCCAGGGGAGGAACGTCTCGCAGCCGATGGCCGTGCCGACGAGATTCGTGTCGACGACCCGCCGCCACTGCGCCTCGGGCAGGTGGCCGACCTCGCCGGTGGCGCCGACGCCGGCGGCGTTGACGAGGAGGTCGAGGGCGGGCCAGGCGGCGCGGAGCCGATCGTGGAGGGCGGTCCAGGCGGCGGCGTGGCGCACGTCGAAGCCCGCGACGAGCGGGGTGGCGGCCTGAGCGTCGGATTCCGCAAGCAGCCCGTGGAGCGCCGGCTCCGCCTCGGGGCGGTCCACGAGCGCAAGGTGCCAGCCCTCAAGCGCGAGGAGCCGGGCGAGGGCCGCCCCGAGGCCGCTCGCCGCACCCGTGATCACGGCAGTTCGAGGCACGGGAGCCGGGGCAGGGAAGGGGAGCCGGGGCAGGAAGGGGAGCCGGGGCAGTGAGGGGCGGCGAAACGCGGGGCGCGAAAGCGAGGGTGACGGGACTCGAACCCGCGGCCTCCAACGTGACAGGCTGGCGCTCTAACCAACTGAGCTACACCCCCGTGTGGCCGCCATCGAAAGCGGCCGCAGGGACGAAAGCCTCGCGTGGCAAAAGTATACCGCGGCGGGCGATCGTCGGAAGGGCGGGGCGAATCCGCCGGCTCACATGATGCCCCGCGAGGGATCGAAGCCCTTCTTCCGCGCCAGCTCGAAATCCTGCTTCGCCTGCTCCGCGAGCCCGGCCTTCTCGCAAGCCAGGGCCCGATGGTGGAGCATCACGGCCAGGCCGTGGTCGAGCGTGCGCAGCCGCCGCGCAAACTCGTCGCGGTCGATCCGGTCGGCGAGGAGCGCCAGCTGGCGGCGGTTCTGCTGCATGCCGTCGATGGCCAGGTTGAGCTGGTCGATCGCCTCCTGCGTGCGGCCGGCGAGAAACAGGATGTAGCCGCGGGTGTCGAGGAGTTCGGGCGAAGCCTCGCCCTGGGCCGCGATCGCGGCGTCGATGTCGGCGAGCGCCTCGGGCACCTCGCGGCCCACGAGCGCCCGCACGTAGGCCCGGAAGTTGAGCGCCTCGGTATCGCCGGGGGTGGCCAGCGACGCGACCCGGGCCGCGTCGGCGAGCGCCGCGTCGGGATTGCCGAGCACCACGTGCACGAGGGCCCGCACCCGCAACGGCTGCGGCGCCAGCGGCGCCTCGACGGCCGCCGCGGTGGCGTCTTCGAGCGCGCCGGTGGCATCCCGATCCTCGAGGCGGAGCATCGCCCGCAGGCAGAGAAGCTCGGCATCGGCACCCTGCCAGCGCAGCGCGCGGCCCACGGCGGCGACGGCGCCGCCGATGTCGCTGCGGGCCTCGCAGGCGGCCGCCCGTTCGAGTGCCCAGCCGACGACGAGCGGCCGCACGAACGGCACCGCCTCGGGAAGGACGATGGCCGGCAGGAGGACGCCGGCCACGAGGCCGACGACGACGAGCCGCTTCCATCCCGACCGCGGCGCGGGCTTGCCTCCGCCCGCGGCGGCACGGGCCGCACGCGGCGGCTCGAAATCGGGCGGGATCGGAAACCCGTCGCGGTCGTAACGCATCGGCACCTCGCGTACTCCGCTCCATGGTAGCCGCCTGCCGATCCGCCCGGCAATTGACGCGGTGCACCTGCTGGCGTAAGGTCTGCGCACGCCCAGGGAGGCCGCACGATGCCGCTCTTCGAGATCGAGACCAACGCCCACATCATCATTTCGTGGGCGGCAGACGAGCAGGCCGCGGCTGCGGTGGTCGAAGACGCCTACCCGGGCGAAAAGGTCGTGCGGATGACGCGCCGGCCCCGCGACACGTGGGTGATCTCCAAGTCGGCCCTGGGGCTCGGCGTGTCGCGCACCGATCCCTGCCACACGGCCCGCGAGTGCCTCGCGAAGGCGTCGGGAGACAAACTGCACGCCATCCGGCTCTACATGCACGAAACGGGCGACGATCTCGAGCGGGCCCGGAAGGTGATCGAGTCGAACATGGTGATGGGCTGGTGACCGCCGTCAGGGGCTGGTGACCGCGGCGGCGAGCTGGAACCCCGCCACCTGCGTGGGCGTCTCGAGGCCTCCGTTGTCGGCGATCCCCACCAGGGCCCGCCGATCCGCGCCGAGGCGACGGCCCAGGCAGAGCCCCTCGAGGTTGACTCCGAGGGCGCCCGACCAGAGCAGCGACTTGCCGACGAACATTTCGCGCTTCTCGGTCAGCCCACCGGCGATGCCCGACACATCGGCCGCGTGCGCGGTGTCGACGAGATAGATCCGGCTCTCGAACGGGGGCAGCCCTGGCCCCGCGCTCCGCTCGAGCACGAGCAGGCGTCCGCGGCCGAGGGCCACGAGCGCGACGACGCCCGAGAACGTGGGGCCTGCGAACACCGGCACGATGCCGTGCGGCGGGTCGACGCGGTAGGCGGCCTGGAAGGCATCACCTCCGGCGGCGAGCGGCACCCGCACGAGGCGGACCACGGTCCCGCCCTGCGGCGCGGCCGCTGGCCCATCGGCTGCCAACGCCTCTTCATTCGCTGTCCACAGATGCCGGCCATCGGGGTCGAGGGCGAGCGCCTCGAAGCCGCGGTTTGTCCGTCGCCGCCGAAAGATCTCGGGCACCCCGACGGTGCCGTCCGCCCTGCCATCCTCGAGACGGAACACGCGGATCGCAGGCGTGTCTTCCTCACAGACGAACACGCCGGCCGGGTCGCCCAGCCGCGGGGCCACGTCTTCGTAGTCGTGGCGCTCGCCCAGCGTGAGCGGCTCGAACGCACTGGCGGCGACCGGCGTGCCGTCGGCGGCGAGTTCGAGGGCAAACCTGATCAGCGTCATGCTGTTGTCCATCACCGCCGCGTAGCGATCACCGCCAAGCCAGGTGATGCCGCTCAGCCCCACGAGCTTCAGACGGGTGCCGTCGGCGGCTGCGATGTCAGCGGGCAGCGTGAGGGCCGCGCGATACGCGACGCCCAATCCCCCTGCCGGGCCGACGGAGGGCTCGTCGCCAGCGGCTGGCGCCACCAGGCACGCAACGGCCGCGAGCCACCGCATCAGGATCACGATCGCACCACGCAGCCGAAGCATCCCGCGATCGTACCATCGCGAACGGCGGCGCCATCGATCCCCGGCAGGCGTTACTGCGCGGTGGCGGGCGTTTCGAAGGCTACGGTGCGCACGGCCGACGCCTCGGCAGGCGCCGACTCGACGAGAATCGCGCGGGTCGGCCGGTAGCTCGACGTGCCGCCGGGGCGGTAGCCAGGGTCGGGCCGGCGGGGCGGGGGGCTCGTCGGCGGCGACGGCAGCGGGGGCGCGCCCGGCAGCACTGGCGGGCTCGCCAGCGGCGGGGCAGCCGGAAGCGGAGGGGCGGTTGGCAGGCTCGCAGCGGGAGCCGCCGGCGGTGGCACTGGCGATGCGGGCGGCGCGAGCGTGGCCGCCGGCTCGAGCGGCGCGGCGGCCGGGGGACTCGAGAAACTTGCCCCACCGAAGCGGCTCCCTGGCACGCTCGCGTAGCGGGATGCCGAGTTCGTCGGATCAACTGGGGCCGGCACAGCAGCGCTCGTCGCGGACGGCGCGGCGAGGCCATAGGGGTCGGGAGTGCTCGCGGCCGCGGTGGGTTCATAGCCGGCGGTTGCCGGGAACGAGCCCGACGACGACGGTGGCGGCGCAGCGAATGGCTGCGTCGACGGCGCGGCTGCCGGGGCGGCAGCCGTTGCTGGCGGGGCCTGTGATGCCGCGGGCGACGGCGGCGCGGCGTTGGCGAGCGACGCGTAGGGGCCGACCTGGGGCGCGATGGCAGGCGCCGCAGGCGGGGCCGTCACAGCCGTGGCCGGAGATGCGGCGGTCGCCGACGGCGACGGCTGACTGCCGTAGGTGACCGTGGCCGGTTCGGCGGGCGGCAGCGCGGGCGGGGCGACGGGCTGCCCCGGGCCGCCGGTGGCATCGGCCACGGCGTAGCCGTTGGGGGTCGTCGTCGTCGGATACGGCGTGGCCGCTTCGGATGGCTTCTTGATGGCGCCTTCGAACGGCGGTGCGGCCGAGAGTTTTTCCGCGTCGCCTCCCTTGCCACCAAACGACCACCACGAGGGGGCCGCCATGGTGGAGGTTCCACTGCGACAGCCGGCGGAGGTCGCTGCAGCGGCCACGACCGCAGCGGCCAAGAGGGCTGACCGCAGGCGTCCGTCGACGAACTCCAGAGATCGACTCGTGGGCTGACCGGGCGTGTCCATAAACGGGGAGTCTCCAGGCGAGGCACGTCGGGCGTGGAACGCCAACCGGCCGCCCAGCGGTCCGCGCCGACGGAGGGGAGATAGGGGGCGGGGCCGGGTGCCGTCAACGCCAGCAGCGGCGCAGAAAAAACGCCGGCGCCCGCGGGGATGCAGGCGCCGGCGGATGGGGCAGACTGGGAAAGGGGCGGCTACTTCTTGGCGACGGCGAACCGCTTGCCCACCGCGTCCCAGTCGATGATGTTGTAGAACGCGTTGACGTAGTCGGCCCGACGGTTCTGGTAGAGCAGGTAGTAGGCATGCTCCCAGACGTCGACGCCCAGGATCGGCGTGTTGCCGTGCATGATCGGGCTGTCCTGGTTGGCCGTGCTCTCCACGAGCAGCTTGCCCTTGGGGTCGACCGACAGCCAGGCCCAGCCGCTGCCAAACCGCTTCATCGCGGCGTCGGTGAACAACTCCTTGAACTTGTCGAAGCCGCCGAACACGCTGCGGATCGCCTCGCCGAGATGGCCGGCCGGTTCGCCGCCCTTCCCCTTGCCGATCGTCTCCCAGAACATCGTGTGGTTGGCGTGGCCGCCGCCGTTGTTCCGCACCGCGGTGCGGATCGCCTCCGGCACCTTCTCGAGGTCGGCGATCAACTTCTCGACCGGGAGGTCGCCGAGGGGGTTCCCCTCGAGCGCCTTGTTGACGTTCGTCACGTAGGCCGCGTGGTGCTTGTCGTGATGGATCTCCATCGTGCGGGCGTCGATGTACGGCTCGAGGGCATCGAAGGCGTAGGGGAGCGGGGGGAGCGTGTAGGCCATGGCGATCTTCTCCGAGGAAAATATCTGGGGAGCGGCTGCGAGGGGCCAAGCGTATCGCACGGTGCACCGGTCGGCAAATGATGCCGACCGCACCGCCGCCGCCGGGCGACCCGACCGCGGGTAGGGATTGTAGGGCCGTCGCTCGGACCGTCGACCATGACGAACGTGCCGCGCGTGCGCGTTGGCCGTTCCCGCACGAGGCCGCTGAATCCGCGCGTTCTCGCCGGCCGAAATCTCTGGCAGGGCGGTCGCCTGTTGGCATGGATGCCGCGACGACCGCCGGACAATCGTGGACGCACGCGCGTCCGCCGGGAGCGGATCCAAGGACGGATCCGAAGGTCTGTCATGGCAGTGCCGGGAAGCCAGCGCCGCGACCAGCGTCGGCGGCTGCTGATGTCGTGGACGCGGTCCGCCGCGCCCGTCGCCAGCGGATCAGCCGCGGGGCAACGCACAATGGCGGAATACGCAGTCGAGGCGCTGCCGGAGCGCCACCCGGGCCTGGCCACGCTGCTGCCGACGGGGCTCGGCCGACTCTCGGCCTGCGTCGCTGGAATCATCGTCATCCTCACGGCCCTCCTGGCAGCCGGCGTGTGCACCGGCGCGTTCACGTCGCTCGCACGCCTGGCCGGACCGCGGTTCGCGCACTCCGTCGCCGCCCTGCAGGCGTGCGTCGACCCGACCGCCGTGTGCTCGTTCGCCGGCTGGTCGGCCCAACTGCTGCTCCTCGGCTCGGCCGCGGTCGCCCTCACGGTGCGGTTCATGCGCCGGCACCGGCGCGACGACTACTCGGGCCGCTACCGCGCCTGGGGCTGGCTGGCATCGCTGCTCGTGGCCGCGTCGTGCGCCACGCAGGTGCCGGTGGGCCGGGCCGTCGGCGTGTTCATCGCGGAGGCCACGGGCATCGCCTTCGGCCCGTCGGGCTACGGATGGTGGGTGTCGATCGCGGCCACGCTGCTCGTGGGCGTGTCGTTGTGGGCGGTGCTGCCCCTGCACGAGCGGCTCGCGACCGCCCTCTGGCTCGCGGCGGGGCTCGTGGCCTGGGGCGTGTCGGCCGCGGCGACGTGGCTCGGGCCGAACCCGCGGCTCCACGCGGGCGTCGGCCTCGCCGCGTGGGTCGTCGGCAGCGGCCTCGTGGCGATTGCACTGCTCGTCGCGGCCCGGTCGGTGATCCGCGAGGTGCGCGGCGAGGCGGGCGGAAGCGGCAGCCGCGCGAAGCCGAAGGCCACCACAGCGGCCCCGCGGGTGGCGGTGGCGATGCCAGTCGCGGCCGAGCACGACGAATCACAGGAGCATTCATGGGAGGCGGACGATTCGACCGCCACCGACTACACTGACGGCTCGGACGTCGACGAGGAACGCGACACGCGGCACCTTTCGAAGGCCGAACGCAAGCGGCTCAGGAAACTGGCCCGGATGAACCGGGTGGCGTGAGCCGCCCCCTCTCGCCGGCCGCCCCATGACCGTCCGCACCCGGTTCGCCCCGAGCCCCACCGGCTACCTCCACATCGGCGGCGTCCGCACGGCGCTGTTCAACTGGCTGTTCGCCCGCAAGCACGGCGGGGCGTTCATCCTCCGCATCGACAACACCGATGCCGAACGCAACGTCGAGCAGGCGCTCGCGCCGATCCTCTCCGGGCTCGAATGGCTCGGCATCGACTGGGACGAGGGGCCGGGCGTGGGCGGGCCCCACGCGCCCTACTTCCAGTCGCAGCGGGCGGCGGGCCACAAGGCGGCCGTCGAGCGGCTGCTCGCCTCGGGCCACGCCTACCGCGACTTCGCGCGGCCCGAGGAAATCGACGAGGAGCGGAAGGCGGCCCAGGCGGCCGGCAAACCGTTTCTCTACAGCCGCCGCTTCGCCGCCTTCGACGACGCCACGGCCGCCCGCCTTGCCGCCGAAGGCCGCCCCAGCGTGGTCCGGCTGAAGATGCCCCGCACCGGCTCGCTCGTGATCGACGACGCCGTGCGGGGCCGGGTCGAGTTCGCCTGGGAGCGGGAGCAGGACCACGTCATCCAGCGGGCCGACGGCTCCTGCCTCTACCACCTCGCGAGCGTGGTCGACGACCACGACTTCGAGATCACCCACGTGATCCGCGCCGAGGAGCATCTCTCCAACACGCCGCGGCAGGCGTTCATCGCGACGTCGCTCGGCTATCCGCTGCCGGCCTACGCCCACCTGCCGCTCGTGGCCGAGCCGGGCAGCCGCACGAAACTCTCGAAGCGGAAGCTCGCCCAGTATCTCAAGAACCACGACTTCAAGCAGGTGATGGATCACGGCCAGAAGATCGCCGAGCGGATCGGTCTCATGGCCGAAGCCGATACGTTCAACCCGGTGATCGTCGACTTCTACCGCGCGGTCGGCTACCTCCCGTGGGCGATCGACAACTACATGGCCCTCCTCGGCTGGTCGTACGACGAGAAGACGGAGTTTTTCTCGCGCGACGAGCTCGTCGAAAAATTCACGCTCGAACGGATCAACTCCTCGCCGGCGAGCTTCGATCCCAAGAAGCTGTGGGCCGTGCAGGACCACTACATGGCCCGCCTCACCACCGACGAGAAGCTCGGGCTCATGCTCCCGTTCCTCGTGCAGGCAAAGCTCGTCGCCGACCCGCCGCCGGCCGCCGCGGTGGCCACGGTGCGGCAGGTGATCGAGGTCTCTGGCGAGCGGCTCAAGGTGGCGGGCGACATCCTCGGCTACGCCGACTTCTTCCTCGTGGACGCCCCGCCCATGGACGAGGCCGCCGTGAAGCAGCGGCTCGCGAAGCCGGGCGTGCGGCCGGTGCTCGAGGCCGTGATCGCCGCCCTGGGCGCAGTCGAGCCCTTCGCCCCGGCCGAACTCGAGGCCGCCTGCAAGGCCGTGGCCGAGTCGCACGGCCTCAAGATCGGCGACGTGATCCACCCGATCCGCGTCGCGGTGACCGGCAAGAGCGTGGGCCCGGGCCTCTACGACTGCCTGGCGATCCTCGGCCGCGCCGCATCGCTGGCCCGCCTCACCCGCGCGCTGCCCCTCTGCGGGTAGACCGTGGGACAGGCTTCAGCATGTCATGTGGGATACGCCTCAGCCTGTCTGGCTCAACTCAGCTGCGCCGGCTTCGGGCTCCCCGTATCCCGTCGCCGGACGTTCACTGCGGCCCTCCAGGCCTCCGTTCACTCGACTCCGGCTGCGCTGCGCCATCCATGGCTGCGCTTGCCTGCATACGCCTGCTCCAGGACACGGGGAGCCC
>JBJSZP010000603.1:0-1908 GCA_046090365.1 Planctomycetia bacterium | reverse complement strand
CACGGCATGGATCGACCTCGTGCTCGACGAGACGCCCGTGCCGATCGCCGACGCAGCGGCCGCCGCCCGGCTCCTCGCGCGAGAAGCGGCCCTCGATTTCAGCCGCGTGCAGCCGCGCGAGGAATCGGCAGCCGGGCGGTTTCTCGCGCGGGTGCGCTGGCTGGCCGCCGCGGCCCCCGATCTCGGACTGCCGGCGTGCGACGACGCAGCCCTTGCGGCCCTGCTTCCGGATCTCTGCCATGGGCTGCGATCGCTCGACGACGTGCAGGCGGCGGACTGGCTGTCGCGGCTGCAGGGGCTCGTGGGCTACGACCGCCTCGCGGAGATCGACCGCCTCGCGCCGGCGGAGATCGACCTCCCGAGCGGGAAGCGGCACCGCCTCGCCTATGAGCCGGGCAAGCCGCCCGTGCTCGCCGTGCGGATCCAGGAACTGTTCGGGGTCCGCGACACGCCCCGGGTGGCCGGCGGCCGCATTCCCGTGCTCCTTCACCTGCTCGGGCCGAACCACCGCCCGCAGCAGGTCACCGACGACCTCGGGAGCTTCTGGGCGAACACGTATCCGCAGGTGAAGAAGGAACTGCGGCGGCGGTATCCCAAGCACGCCTGGCCCGACGATCCGCTCGCGGCGCCCGCCCGCACGGATGGAAAACGCCGCACGACGTGAACTCCGTGCAGCGGGCACAAGAACGCCGCGGCCACGACCGAAAATTGAAAGGTCCCACCGGCAGGTGCGTTCTGCGCCGGCCTCCAGACTTCGGTTTCTCCCCGGTTCTTTTCTTCCCATCCCACCGTCGGCAACGACAGGAGTTTTTTCATGGTTCGGTTTGCCATTCTCGCCGCCATCGTGTTCAGCATGTTCGCCGTGGGCAGCGTCGACGCCGCCCAGAATCGTGCGGCCCGCCAGGAGATCCAGGGCGCCCGCAAGGGCCCGGTCGCGCGGCTCGTGGAGCTCGAGCGTCGCAAGAACGAGTGGCTTCGCCAGCAGTTCGGTCGATGATCCAACGTTCCCGCGAGTGGCTCGCCGGCCTGCGTGACCACGTCGAGCATGCTCGACGAGCCGCAGGGCCGGCGGGCCCCGCCGGACGCTCCGCACCGTCGCCCGCCGAGCGGGCGGCGGAGCGGATGATCCTCGCGTCGAGCCTCGTCGTCTGGCTCGAGAACGAGTGGCCGACCCTTCTCGCCGATCGCCGCGCATCGCTGCCGCCGGCCGCCGACCCCGATCCTCCGATCGTGGTCACGACGTCTCCGGTGGGCATTTCCACGGTCGATGACACGCTCGGCCGCCCCGAGCCGCTGATGGCCAGCCTCCGCGGGCAGGTCGTCGCGGTGACGGAGCGCGAGTACCGCGACTGGACGAAGGCGCATCCCGATCCCGACCACCTGCTCCACGTCAACCACTGGAGCTGGGTGAAGACGACCGTGCCCGAGGCGCGGCGGCAGGAGTTTGCCCGCCACCCCCTCGCTGCCGGCGAGGCCTTCTGGCTGCACCGCACCGGCACGACCGGCTGCGGCACGGAACGCCGCTTCTGCCACCTCTGGAAGTGGAACGGCCACACCGCGAGCCTGATCCAGCCGTTCATCGATGAGCCCGTGCGCCGGTTGTGAGCGAGGGGCTGCCCATGCCCTCGAGCGGGCTGTGGGAGCAAGCGCAGCCATGGATGGCGAAGCGCAGCGGACACGCAGAGAGCGGAGGGCTGGAGGCCCGCAGCGAACGTCAAGCGAGAGGGTGTGGGCAGCCCCGAGCGGGCGCCCCAACGGCAACGTCGCCTTGCCGATTTCGTGCACGCGATTGCCGAAATTCGCGCAGGGCGGTAAGTATTGCGGCGTCGCCGTGTTCCAAGGAGCCCCATGACGCCACGCATCCTGCTCACCACCACGTCGTTCCAGGACACGCCCGGCGACCACCAC
>JBJSZP010000602.1:0-469 GCA_046090365.1 Planctomycetia bacterium | reverse complement strand
GCCCGGCTCGGGCTCGCAGCCCGGGAGGTTCATCCGCCGGGCCACCCGCTCGATCGCGGCCTCCGCCTCGTCCCACCGCTCCGGCGGGCCGACGTATTTGTCGCTCGCCGGATCGCGAAACCCGAGCCGCACGCGGAAGTTGTCGAACGCCAGGCTCTCCAACACCTTCAAAGTGAAGTCGATGCAGCCCTCCACCTCACCCTCCACCTGCTCGGGCGTGCAGAAGATGTGGGCGTCGTCCTGGGTGAACCCGCGCACCCGTGTCATTCCGCCGAGCTCGCCCGACTGCTCGTAGCGATACACGGTGCCAAACTCGGCGAGCCGTAGGGGCAGGTCCTTGTAGCTGTGCGGCCGCGCCTTGTAGATCATCGTGTGGTGCGGGCAGTTCATCGGCTTCAAGAGATACTGCTCGTCGTCGGCCATCACGATCGGCTTGAACTGGCTGTCGGCGTAATACGGATAGTGGCCC
>JBJSZP010000601.1:0-3211 GCA_046090365.1 Planctomycetia bacterium | reverse complement strand
ACGTCCTTCATGTAGTGCGTGGTGAGCATCACGGTCGTGCGCCGCTCGGCCTGCACGTGGCGGAGAAACTCGTGGATCGTGTGCTGGGCGACCACGTCGAGGCCGATCGTGGGCTCGTCGAGAAACAGCACCTCCGGCTCGTGGAGGAGCGCCGCCACGAGTTCGAGCTTCATCCGCTCGCCGAGCGAGAGGTCGCGCACCGGCTGGAGCACGAGCTTCCGCACGCCGAGCATGTCGACGAGCTCGTCGCGGGTCCGCTCGAAACGGACCGGGTCGAGGCGGTAGATCTCCTGGTGGAGGCGGAAGCTCTCGGCGGCCGGCAGATCCCACCACAGCTGGTTCCGCTGCCCCATCACGAGGGCGAACCGGCGGCGGAAGTCGTCGGCCCGCTCCCAGGGCACGTGGCCGAGCACCCGCGCGGTGCCGCGGGTGGGCGTGATGATCCCGGAGAGGAGCTTGAGAAACGTCGTCTTGCCGGCGCCGTTGGGCCCGAGCAGGGCCACGAACTCGCCCCGGCCGACCGTGAGGCTCACGCCCTTGAGCGCCTCGACGAGCCGGCTCGGCCGGTGGAACAGCCCCCGGACGCTCGCCACGAGCCCCTCCGGCTTGTCGAACACCCGGTAGGCCTTCGCGAGGCCCTCCACCTCGATCACCCGGCCTGCGTCCGCTCCACTGGAGTTGTGCATGTGGCGAGTATAGGGCAAAACGTGCGGGCGGCCGCGACGTTCGGCCGCCGGAGACAAGGGCATGTTTCGCATCGGACTCGGACACGACACCCACCGCCTCGGTGCCGGCGACGCCCTCCGCCTCGGCGGCATCACGATCCCGCACGACAAGACGGCGATCGGCCACAGCGACGCCGACGTGCTCCTGCACGCGATCACCGACGCCCTCCTCGGCGCCGCGGCGCTCGGCGACATCGGCGAGATGTTTCCCGACAGCGACCCCGCCAACGAGGGCCGCGACTCGGCCGACATGCTCCGGGCCGCCCACGCGCGGGTCGCGGCCGCGGGCTGGCGGATCGTGAACCTGGATTGCGTGATTTTCGCCCAGCGGCCCAAAATCCTCCCGCACCGGCAGCGGATCCGGGAGCGGATCGCCGGGATCCTCGGCCTCGACGCGGCGGCCGTCTGGCTCAAGGCCAAGACGGGCGAACACGTCGGCCCGATCGGCGAGGAGCTCGCGATCGGCGCCGAGTGCGTGGTGCTCGTCGAGCGGACATGAAGCGGACGCGACGGGCAGACATGATCGGACTGGCGATGGGAACGGAGGCGAGATGACGGCGATGGCTCTCCCGCGGATCGAGGTCTACAGCACGCTCACGAAGAAGAAGGCGCCGCTCGAGACGGTGAAGCCGGGGCACGTGGGGATGTATCTCTGCGGACCCACGGTCTACAAGCCGAGCCACATCGGCCACATGGTCGGCCCCGTGATCTTCGACACGGTGAAGCGTCACCTCGAATACTCCGGCTGGCGGGTGACCTGGGTCGTCAACGTCACCGACGTCGACGACAAGATCATCGCCGAGAGCACGACCCGCGGCACGACGATGCAGGCACTCGCCGAGGAGATGACGGCCGACTACCTGGAGAACCTCGCGGTGCTCGGCGTGACCGGGATCGACTCGATGCCCAAGGCCACGGAGCACATCGGCACCATCATCGCGTTCATCGAGGGGCTGATCGGCAAGGGGATGGCCTACGCCAGCGAGGGCGACGTGTATTTCGACGTCACCCGCGACGCCGACTACGGCAAGCTCACGAATCGCTCCGTCGAGAGCATGCAGGGCGAGGGCGGCTCGACGGCTGAAAGAAAACGCTCGGCCGCCGACTTCGCCCTCTGGAAGAAGGCCAAGCCGGGCGAGCCCGCCTGGGACAGCCCCTGGGGCCCCGGCCGGCCCGGCTGGCACATCGAGTGCTCCGCGATGAGCAAGGCGATCCTCGGGCCGCACTTCGACATCCACGGCGGCGGCCTCGACCTCGTGTTCCCGCACCACGAAAACGAGATCGCCCAGAGCGAATCGCTCCACGACTGCCCGATGGCCACGTTCTGGATGCACAACGGCCTGATGCAGGCGGCCGGGGCCGCCGGCAAGGTGGGGGGCCGCCCGCGCGGAGGCGACCAGGCGGATGATGCCGCGGCCCGGGCATCGGCGGCCGACGAAGCGGCCGCACAGGCTGCGACGAAGATCTCGAAGTCGACCGGCGCCGAGCCGTTCAAGAACCTCCTCGTCCGGCACGACCCGCGGTCGATCCGCATGCTCCTCCTCTCCACGCACTACCGCAGCCCGATCCACTTCGGCGAGGAGCCGCTCGGCGAAAGCGCCCGGGCGCTCGAGGCCTTCGACCGGCTCTTCGCCCGCTTCGAGCGGGTGGCGGGGAAGTCGTTCTATGCCCTGCCCCACCGCACCCGGGCCGCCGGCGATGAGGCTGTCGGCGCCGCGGGTGCCGACGTGAAGGCCCTGCGCGACAAGTTCCTGGCGGCGATGGACGACGACTTCAACACGGCGATTGCGATCGCGACGCTCTTCGACTTCGTGCGCGTCGCCAACAAGTTCATCGACCAGCATTCCCTGGAGGCGAAGAAGCCCGCTGCGGAGCTCGCCACGCTCGATGCGATGATGCTCGTGCTCCGGGAGCTCACCGGCGTGCTCGGCCTGTTCCTCGCGCCGCCGCAGGCGAAGGCCGGTGGAGCCGACGAGGCCCTCGTCGGCAAGTTGATGGCCCTGATCATCGAGATCCGGGCCAATGCCCGGAAGGCGAAGGATTTCGCCACGGCCGACCTCGTGCGCAACGCCCTCACGGAGGCGGGCATCGTGCTCGAAGACCGCCCCGACGGCACCGGCTGGGGCCGCAAGTGAACGGCCTCCTCACGCCGCAGCGGCTGTTCGAGGCGACCAACACGCTCGCGCTCGTGGCCTGGATCGTGCTCGTGGCCCTCCCGGGCCGCCGGTTCGTGTCGCACGTGCTCTGCGCGCTCATCGTGCCGGGGCTGCTCGCGGCCTGCTACGCGGCAGTGATCGGCTGGAAGCTCGCGACGGACGGCCCGCCTCCGGACGACCTGATGACGCTCGCCGGCCTGCGGCGCGTGTTCGCCGACGACTGGGTGTTCGCCGCCGCCTGGACGCACTATCTCGTGTTCGACATGGTGGTGGGGGCGTGGATCGCCCGCGACGCGGTCCGCCTCGGCATCCCCTGGCCGCTGCGCACGC
>JBJSZP010000600.1:0-4775 GCA_046090365.1 Planctomycetia bacterium | reverse complement strand
ATCGAACGACGGTTGGTCGTCGGTCGAAAAGTCGTCGAGCGTCGCTTCCCGTGCGCCGACGCCGGAATCCAGCGCGTCGATCGAAATGGCGTCGGGCGACATCGCTTCCGGCCACTCTTCCGTGGCCCCGAAGCCGTCTGCCGAATCGATCTCGCTCGGGGAGGCGATGCCGGAAAACCCAGCGCCCACCTCGACGTGCGACGATCCCACCGGTGTGGCGGCCTGGGCCTCGTCATGCAGGTTGTCAGACGCGGGTCCTTCGGAGATCGCCCGCTCCGCCCGCAGATCGGAAAAGGGGTCGCCCGAGGCGGCGGGCTGGCTGCCCTCCTCCGCATCATGGGGGGGAAACACGGCCAGCGACGGCTCGCTGCCCGTGTCGGCTGCGGGTTCGGTGAGCCAGTCCGCGATATCGGCGGCCGCGCCATCCTCGGCTTCAGTCGAGAGCGCTGCGAAGGGATCGGCGTCGCCCCCCGTGTCGGCCAGGTTCTCGATCGGGATCACCGGGGCGTCGTCCGCGCCGGATGCCGGAAATGGCGATTGCACCTGCTCGTCCGCAGGGAACGGCGCGGCCGCATCAGTGACCTCGCTCACCGAATCGAACGAAAAGGTGAACCCTTCGGCCGGCTGGCCACCCGCGTCGTCGTCGATGCCTGCCCACGGATCCGGAGCCGATTCGTCCTTATCGTCGACCATGAAAACCTCGCGTGCGGCGGAGATGAGTCGGGATGACCTGCCCCAAAAGTTTACCACCCCCACCGATCAAGTGGAAAACTGCAGGCTGACGGTCGACAGCCGGCTGTTCCCCACCCTACAGCCCGTGGGCGGCCCCGTACCTGCACCGCAGGCTGTCGACAAGCCACTGCTCCGACACCGGCATGCCGGTAGCCTGTGCGACCAGGGCCTCCGATTCGAGCAGGCGGCCGTGCACGTGGACGTTGCGCCGCAGCCACTCGAGCAACCCCGCGAATCGACCGGCGGCGATCTCCTGTTCGAGGCCCGGGAGGCCGGCCTCGGCGGCATGCATCAGTTGCGCGGCAAACATATTGCCGAGCGTATAGGTCGGAAAATAACCGATCAGCCCTGCGCTCCAGTGAATGTCCTGGAGCACTCCTTCGGCGTCGGTCGGCGGACGCATCCCAAAGTCGCGTTCAAAGCGGTCGTTCCAGGCGTCGCGCAGGTCGGCGACCGGGAGCGCACCCTGCACGACCGCCCGTTCGAGGTCGAATCGCAGCATCACATGCAGGTTGTAGGTGACCTCGTCCGCCTCGACCCGGATGAACGACGGGGTGACGGCCATCACCGCCCGCTGCACGTCGGCGGCTTTCGCGCCGGCAAGCGCGTCGGGGAAGGCGGCGCGGGCCTCGGGGAAGCACCACTCCCAGAACGCCGGCGACCGGCCCACGAGGTTTTCCCAGAGCCGCGACTGCGACTCGTGGATGCCGAGCGACGCTGCCTCGCCGGGAGGCAGCCCGAACCAGTCGCGCGGCAGCCCCTGCTCGTAGAGGCCATGCCCCGCCTCGTGGAGCACGCCGTAGAGCGCCGTGGGGAGGAACTGCTCGTCCCAGCGGGTCGTGATCCGGCAGTCGTCCGGCCCCATCGTCGAGCAGAACGGGTGGGCCGTGGTGTCGAGCCGCCCGCGCGTGAAGTCGAATCCGATCCGTTCGGCGACGGCCCGCACGAACTTCTCCTGCGCCGCGACCGGATACCGCCCGCGGAGCACGGCAGCGTCGGGCCGTCGAGCCGCGTGCACGCAGTCCTGCACGAGCCGCACGATCTCTCCGCGCAGCCGGTCGAACCGCTCCGCGATGGCCGGCCACGAGGCGCCGGGCTCGTAGTCGTCCATCAGCGCGTCGTATGGATCGCGGTCGGGCAGTTGGCAGGCCGCCTGTTCGCGCTTCAGCGCGAAGACGCGCTCGAGCGCCGGTCGCAGGCTCTCCCACGACGACTCCGCGCGGGCCGCCCGCCACACCTGCTGCGCCTCGACGCAGGTCTTCGCGAGTTCCTCCACGAGCCGCGCGGGTAGCCGGGCCTGCTTGGTGAAGTCGCGCTCGAGGAGCCGGATCGTGCCGGCGACCGCGGGCGGCCCGGACCGCGCGAGCGGACCGGCGGCGAGCCTGGCGATCCGCTCCCCGTGGGCCGGATCGGTCCGCAGGCGATGCACGATGCCCGCGAGCGCCGCCGCCTGCTCCGCCCGATAGCCGCCCGCCTGCGGCGGCAGATACGTCTGTTCGTCCCAGCCGAGCAGCGACTCCACGGACGCCAGCACGGCCGCCCGCCGCGCCTGGCCGCAGACCTCATCGAAGAGTTCCTCGGGAGCCTGCGTGGCCGCCGCGCGTGTCGAGGTCGTCATGGCGGCAGAGTATGCTGGCCTCACTCCGGAGACGCAAACCAGCCATGCTCGACGCCCTCGTGGTCGCCCCGCATCCCGACGACGCGGAACTCGGCATGGGGGGCACGATCGCCCTGATGCTCTCCAGGGGGCTGCGGGTCGGCGTTCTCGACCTCACCGACGGCGAGCCCACGCCCCTCGGCTCCGTCGAGGTGCGGGCCCGGGAGACGGCGGCCGCCACGGCCGCGCTCGGCATCCCTTGGCGGGAGAACCTCGGCCTCCCCAACCGCCGCCTGCGGGCCACGCTCCGGGCGCGGGCCCTGCTCGCGGGCGTCATCCGCCGGACGCGGCCCCGCTGGCTGTTCGCACCGCACTGGGTGGATGCCCATCCCGATCATTCGGCGGCCACCCGGCTGGTGGAGGCGGCGCGGTTCTGGGCCAAGCTCACCAAGTGCGACCTCCCCGGCGAGCCCTGGCATCCCGAGCGCATCTACCACTACGCGTGCGTCCACCTCAAGGTGGTGACGAGGCCGGCATTCGTCGTCGACATCTCGTCCACCTGGGATCTCAAGGCCCGCAGCCTCGCCTGCTACGCCAGCCAGTTCCCCGCCACGGCGCCGCGGCCGACGGTGCTCGATCGCGTGGCAGCCTCGGCAAGCTGGTGGGGCTCGATGATCGGCACGACCCACGGCGAGCCGTTCACGGCCCGGGAGCCGATCGGCCTGCGGGGCTTCGCCGACCTCTTCTGAACCGCCCGATTCGCCCGGATATCGGGGTCGCGCCATGCCATGCGCGGGGATGGCTGGCCCGATCGCGGAGACTCGGGGGGCACGTCGGGGAAGGGTGCTGCCGCCGGCGCCGGCCAGCCGATACCCACCCAAGCACGCGCTGGGAGCCGCTCCCGCCGCCGGCCCAACTCGTCCCCGAGAGTCCTCCCATGCCCGCCCGCGACATCAACGTCATCGCCCTGGTCAAAGGCGGCGAACGCTATGTGTTCCTGTACGACGACGACAGCCGCGCCGAGGCCCTCAAGACCCTCGGCCGCTACGCCGCGAACCCCGACCTGAGCTTCTCGTGGTACGACGCGGCGGTGCTGGGCCAAAAGGTGCGCATGAACGCCCCGCGGGCCAACCGGCTGCGGAGCGTGCCCCCGGCGGACCGCACCGCCTGATCCTGAAGAAGGTAGCCAGCGCCATGGCCGCCCGAACGCCGGCACCGAGCGGGACGTTCGCCACCGCCATCGACCGCTTCCTCCGATTCATGGCCGCCGAGCGCGGCGCCTCGCCGCTCACGCTCAAGAGCTACCGCGAAGACCTCCTCCAGCTCGAGGAGTTCCTCCACTCGGCAGGCTGCCGAGCGCCCGCCGACGCCTCGAGCGCCCTCCTGCGCCGCTTTCAAGCCGGCCTCGGCGCCGCCGGCTACGCCGCGTCGACGGTCGCCCGCAAGCTCGCGAGCATGCGGAGCTTCTACGCCTTCGGCCAACGCGAGGGCTGGGTGAAGGTGAATCCCGCCAAGCCGCTGCGCAGCCCCCGACGTCCGCGCAAGCTGCCCACGTTCCTCACCGGCGAGGAGATCGCGAAGCTGCTCGCCGCCCCCGACCCAGCCGCCGCGGGTGGCCTGCGCGACCGCGCCATCCTCGAACTCATGTATTCCGCCGGCCTCCGCGTCCGCGAACTCGTGACGCTCGACGACGCCGACCTCGATCTCACGAACGGCACCGTCCGCGTCCGCGGCAAGGGCCGTCGCGAGCGGCTCGGCATCGTGGGCGCGCCCGCCCGCGCCGCCCTCCGCGCCTGGCTGGCCGCCCGGCCGAAGCCCACCCAGGCCGCCGCCAGCCGGAGCCGCCCGCTGTTCACGAACCGCTTCGGCGGCCGGCTCTCGGTCCGCGGCATCGCCCGCCTCCTCGAAAAGCATCTCGCCACGGCCGGCCTGGGCACACGGGCGAGCCCCCACACGCTGCGGCACAGTTTCGCGACCCACCTCCTCGACGCCGGCGCCGACATCCGCAGCGTCCAGGAACTCCTCGGCCACAAGAGCCTGGTGACGACGCAGATCTACACGCACGTCACCACGACCCGCCTCCGCGAAGCCTTCGACAAGGCCCACCCGCGCGCCCGGTGACGCTCTCTGATCGTGGGAGCGTCGGGGTCGAATCGTCGGTCGTGCTCAACGCGCCCAATCCGGCTCGGGGTTGCCCCGTACCACCTCGCCGGACGCTCACTGCGGCCCTCCTGGCCTCCGTTCGCTCGACTCCGGCTGCGCTGCGCCATCCATGGCTGCGCTTGCCTGCATACGCCGGCTCAATGGTAGGGGCAACCCCTCGCCTCCCCCTTTCCAGTTGAGGAGGCTTCGGGCTCCCCGTGTCCCGGGAGCCGGCGTGAGTCACCAGCGGAGCCATGGATGGCGCAGCGCCTGTGACTCCGAGCGAACGAAGCCCATGGAGGGG
>JBJSZP010000599.1:0-824 GCA_046090365.1 Planctomycetia bacterium | reverse complement strand
GGATCGACGCCGTGTTCTCCGCGATCGCCGGCGACATCGGCCGCTACGCCGAGGACCTCGCCCTGTGGAAGGCCCGCGGCACGGGCACGGCCGCTCCCGCCCCGCCCGACATCGACCTGATCGCGAAGAAGCAGGGCCTGGAGGCGGGCCGCTCGGAGCTCATCACGGCCGAGCAGGCGATCGGCGCCGGCGGCATCGGCCAGAGCTTCGAGTTCGTGCCCGATCCGGGCAGCCGGTTCGGCATCCGGCAGCAGAACTGGCTCGACTCGATCTTCGGGCAAAACACGATGCCGCTCCGGCCAGTGACGTCGCGCGACGTGGCGGGCAACCGCTACCTCTCGTGGAAGACCGAGGACGAGGCCGAATACACGCCCACGTTCGACGCGGCCCGCGACGACGTGGAGTTTGCCTGGCGGATCGTCGAGGGCCGCGACCTCGCCCGCAGGAAGGCCGAGGAACTCGCCACGCGGGCCCGCACCGAGAACCAGTCGTTCGAGGCGCTGCTCGGGGGCGCCACGAACCTGAAGGCGACGAAGGTCGCCCCCTTCACCTGGCTGACCGTCGGCGCATCGGGCCAGCCGACGCTCTCGCAGCCGGACGGCGTGCAGATGCCGGGCGAGGAGTTCATGGCGTCGGTGTTCGGCCTCGAGCCCGGCCAGGCCGGCGTCGCGTTCAACGAGCCACGGACCGTGTGCTACGCGATCCGGCTCGACTCGCTCGACCCGCCCGCCACGGACCTGCGCACGAAGTTCATCGAGACCCGCTCCGATCCGCGGCGTATCGGCGCCGTGGCCCAGACCGAGTTCTCCCGCTCGTTCGGCGAC
>JBJSZP010000598.1:0-967 GCA_046090365.1 Planctomycetia bacterium | reverse complement strand
GTGGATCTCGAACTGCCGGCGGCCGTCGGCGAATCGGCCGGCGTAGTAGAGCGCGATCCCCCGCTGCCAGAGTTCCGGCTCGAGGGCGGGGCGGGCGGCCACGACTGTGTCGAAGGCCCGCGCCGACTCGGCCGGCCGACTCTCGAACAGGAGTCGCACGCCGTCAGAAAACGCTGCGGCCACCTCGGCCTCGGGAACTGCAGGGCGCGATGGGGTGTCGCTCGCGGCGAGGCGAAACACTCCCTGGCCGGTCGGAGAACTCGTGAGCACGTAGGCTTCGCCGTCGGCGTCGGCGCCGAAGCCGAAGATCGGCAGGCCGCTCCACGGGATCTCCCGGTTCGTCGCCCGCCCGGTGGCTGCGTCGAGGTGCAGCGCCCAGAGGCGGCCGGAGACAAAGTCACCGTACAGGTAGGAGCCGATGAGCGCCGGCACCTGCCGGCCGCGATACACGAAGCCGCCGGTGATGCTCTTGCCCACCTGATGGTCGTATTCCCACACGGGATCGATGGGCACGGCCCCGGCCTCGGGGCGGTTGCCGAAGGGCTGCGTCCCCTCGCGGAGGCTCCAGCCGTAGTTGCCCCCCTTCGTCACCATGTCGACCTCCTCGAGAAGATCCTGCCCGACGTCGGCAGCCCACAGCCGGCCCGTGTCGCGGTCGAACGCGATCTGCCAGGGATTGCGAAACCCGAACGCAAAAATCTCGCCGCGTGCATCGGCCCGGCCGACGAACGGGTTGTCGGCGGGGATCGCGTACGCCCGGTCCCCCTCGCGCCGATCGACGTCGATCCGCAGGATCTTGCCGAGGAGCGTGTCGAGCTTCTGGCCGTTGCCGAGCGGGTCGTCGCGGCTGCCGCCGTCGCCCAGGCCCCAGTAGAGGTAGCCGTCGGGCCCGAACGCGATCGAGCCGCCGTTGTGGTTCCAGTAGGGCTGATCGACCGCCAGCACGAGTTCCTCGCTCGCCGGATCG
>JBJSZP010000597.1:0-460 GCA_046090365.1 Planctomycetia bacterium | reverse complement strand
TCCGCCGCCGGCGGCCGCGGCGGCGGAATCCGCGCCGGGTCGTACCGCTGGTACGTGTGGACGATCCCGCCGAGCGTGTCACGGGTGGGCATCAGCGAAACCCTCGCGTGTCGTACACCGTGTGGCCGTGTTCCTGGATCCGTGAGATCCGCTCGGTGGCGTAGAGCCCGGCGAGGACGAACTCGATGCAGGCGGCGCGGACGGCGGGATCCTTCGACGCGTTGACCTCGAAGGCCTTGTCCCACACGGCGGGAACGTCGGCCACGATGCCTTCGTAGGCGCCGCTCGGCACCATGTCGCCCACCTCCACCTTCATGCCTTGCCCAAACACCTTGGCGATCTCGTCGAGCCCGTGCTCCTCGACGTATTCTTCGAACACGGTCGCGATCGCCTCGGCGATCACCGCGTCGAGCACCTGCCGCTCGCTCATCTGGTGGCTGCCCATCAGGTCGAGCTCGAG
>JBJSZP010000596.1:0-7936 GCA_046090365.1 Planctomycetia bacterium | reverse complement strand
GGCGGTCGTGACGGGGCTGAGGCTCGCCACCTTCCAGCGGCGCAGGCGGTCGCCGAACAGGCGGCAGGCCGACTCCGCGATGAACGAGCTCGTGACCGTGATCCAGTCGACGCCCTGGTCGAGGGCGGCGAGCGTCGCCGGGTCGATCGCGTCGACGCCGAGACTCGCATAGGCGGCCACTTCGGTGACATGGTGGCCGAGGGCCTCGAGGTCGCGGCGCATCACGTCGCGGCCGCGACTGGCCCTGACGAGCAGGAACCTGGCTCGCCGGGCTCCGGCTCCGAGGGCCGCCACGACCCCTTCCGAGCGATGCTCGTCGGGCACAAGATCGCAGGGGATGCCATGGAGCGCGGCTTCCCTGGCGGTCGCCGGGCCGATGGCGGCGACCCGGGCGGTGCCCAGGTGCCGGACGTCGCGGCCGGCGTTCCGCAGCCGCTCGGCGAAAGAGCGGACGCCGTTGGCGCTCGCGAACACGATCCAGTCGAACGAATCGGCCGCGTCGATCGCCGCGTCGAGCGGCGCCCACGAGTCGGGCGGGCCGATGCGGATCACGGGCAGGTGGACCGACGATCCGCCGTGGGCGGCCACGAGCGCCGAGAACTCCCCGCCCTGCCCTGCGGGCCGCGTGATGAGCACCGTCCGCCCCGCGAGCGGTCGGCTGGTCGTGTCGCCCCGGGCCGGTCCGCCCGTGGGCACGGCCGACCGGCCGGCCACCTCGCCGACGATCACGATCGCGGGGGCCGTCCACCCGCAGCGGTCGAGCTCGGCGCCGCAGTCGGCGAGCGTCGTGAAGCAGGTGCGCTGGTCGGGCCACGAGCAGCGGCTGACGACCGTCACCGGTGTGTCGCCGCGCCTCCCTGCCTTCATCAGGGCGCGCGACCAGGAGGCCACCTGCTCCACGCCCATGTAGACGACGAGCGTGCCTGGCAGCCGCGCGAGGGCCTCGAAGTCGAGTGCGGAGTCTTTGTCGTCCGCCTCGTGTCCGGTGAGGAACGTGACGCTCGACGCCGCCGCGCGGCTCGTCAGCGGCACGCCCGCCACGGCCGCCGCCGCCAGGGCCGCCGTCACGCCGGGGACGATCTCCCAAGGCACGCCCGCCTCGCGCAGCGGCTGCTGCTCCTCGGCCAGACGGGCGAACACGCCCGGGTCGCCTCCCTTGAGCCGCACCACCACGCGATGCTTTCGCACGAGGTCCACGAGCAGCCGGCCCACGGTGATGCCCGGATCGACGGCGTCCGAGGATCTCGGCACCGGCACCCGCTCCGCGTGCGTGCCGGCTGCATCGAGCACGGCTGCCGGCACGAGGACGTCGTATACGACGACGTCGGCGCGGCGCAGGCACTCGAGCGCCCGCAGCGTGAGCAGGTCGGGATCTCCCGGCCCGGCGCCCACGAACAGCACCCTGCCCGACGCGGCGCCGGACGCAGGGGCCGGGGATGAAGGCACGGTGTTTGAGGGTGGGGCCACGGGGACTACACTCAAGCGTAGCGGGGATTCCGCATCATACCCCACCCGCCTCCGTCTCCGCCCTGCCCCGCGACCCGCCGCAGCCCTTTCCATGCCGAACGACACGTCCGCGGCCGGATCGAACTCGGGCGTCACGGCCGTGCCCGCCACGACCGCCCAGCTGTCGCCCGCGGAACGCTCGCGGCTCTCGCAGTGCTTTCAGCGCGGCAACCAGAACGCCGCGACGAACCTCGACTATGCGATCGAGATGTTCTCCCAGTGCGTGCTCGGCGATCCCGGCAATGCCGTCTACCTCCAGAGCCTGCTGACGGTCCTGCGCAAGAAGCACGGGGTGAAGAAGGCCGGCGGGTTGAGCGGCCTGTGGCCCATCTCGAAGGCGGGATCGCTGAAGAAGTTCGCCGAGAAAGCCCAGTGGCGCGATGTGATCAGGCAGGGCGTGGAGATCCTCAAGAGCGGGGCCGCCGACCACACGGTGCTGCTCTCGATGGCCGATGCCTGCGGCCAACTCCAACTGCACGACGCCCAGCGGGTGTACCTCAAGAGCGCGCTCGACACCGCGCCGGCCGATCCGGAGGTCAACCGGCAGTGTGCCCGCTTCCTGGCGAACCACGGCGAATTCGACCAGGCCATCGCCTGCTGGGTGCGCGTGGCGAACGTCAAGGCGCTCGAGGACGAGGCACAGCGCGAGATCGCCCGGCTGCAGGTCGAGAAGACGATCGTGGCCGGCCACGGGATGACGGGCCGCGCCGGAGCCGGCGGCGCGAAGCCCGCGGCGCCGGGTGGGCAGCCCTCCGCCGCGCCTGTCGACCGCGCGGCGGCGCTCCGGCAGGCGATCCAGGAGAAGCCCGCCGAGATCGACGCCTACCTCGAGCTCGCCGACCTGCTCGAGCGCGACTCCGGCGTCGAGGAGGCGGAGCAGGTGCTGATGAAGGCGCTCGCCGCATCCGGCAACGACATCAAGGTGCGCGAGCACCTCGAGGATCGTCAGCTGCGGTGGGCACGTCACCGGGTGCACATCGCGGAGCAGCGGCTGAAGGAGGAAGACACGCCGGCCAATCGTCAGACGCTCGAGCGGCTCAAGGCCGCCCAGCTGAAGCATGAGGTGGAGATCTACTCGGCGCGGTGTGCCCGCTACCCGGAGAACCTCACCTGGCGATACGAGCTGGCGATGCGGCTCAAGGCGGCCGGCAACCACGTGGAGGCGATCCGCCACTTTCAGGACGTGCTCCAGGATCCGCGGCGCAAAGGATCGGTGTCGCTCGAACTGGGGGAGTGCTTCCAGAAGATCAAGCAATATCAGCTCGCGATGCGAAACTACGTCACGGCGGTCGAATCGCTCACCGACCGGGAGCTGGAACTGCGGAAGCGGGCGCTGTACCGCGCGGGGGTCCTGGCCGCGGGGCTCGACGACAAGGATGCCGCCCTCAAATACCTGGGCACGCTGGCCGGACTCGACTTCGGATACCGGGATGTGGCCCAGCGGCTGGACAAGTTGGCCGCGCCGAAAGATAACAGTGCCGGCGGGTGAGGCCCCGGGCCTCTCCCCCACCACGCCTCCATCCGTTCACCGTTTTTCACAGTCGAGGATCTGGAATGCCCCATTCGGTCAGTGCCAAGAAGCGCCTCCGTCAGAATCTCCGTGCCCGCGAGCGGAACCGCGCGATCAAGTCAGAGATCAAGTCGGAATTGAAGAAGGTGCTCGCCGCCCTGACGAACGGCGACGTGGCCGCGGCCCGCGAGCAGTTCAAGGTCGTGGCTCGCAAGGCCGACCGGGCCGCCGCGAAGCGCACGATCCATCCCAACCGGGCGGCGCGGCTCAAGTCGCGGCTGTCGGCCCGCGTGAAGGCGGCTGGCGCCGGGACGGCGGCTCCCGCGAAGGCGAAGAGCAAGTCCTGATCGCCACCGGGCGGCTCACGCCTCCCAGGCGATTCGCCGGGCGTCGAAGACAGGCCCCTCGATGCACGTGCGGCGGTAGTCCCACGGGCCGCTCTCCGTGTCGCGCACCCGCGCCACGCACGTGAAGCAGATGCCGATGCCACAGGCCATCGGCGCCTCGAGCGACACATGGCAGCCGATCGAGCGGTCGGCTGCCCAGCGCGAGACGGCCGCCATCATCGCGTCGGGCCCGCAGCAGGCGACGTGGGTCTCGCCGCGGCCCGCCGCCAGGCCGGGGAGCGAATCGAGCAGGTCGACGACGGTGCCGTGCCGCCCCTGCGAGCCATCGAGCGTCGCCAGGTGCACGTCGATGCCGGCATTGCGGAAGTCTGCGACGTCGCCGAACATGGCTGCCGTTCGCGCCCCCCAGCAGAGCGTGACCCGGCGTGCGAACGCCGTCGAGGGTGCGTCGCCGTAGGCGGCTCCGCCGAGCCGCTGCCTGCCGAGCGTGAGGAGCGCCGTCTGGCCGATGCCCCCGGCCACGAGCACGAGGTGCGGCACGTCGGGCACCTCCGCAAACCCGTTGCCGAGCGGCCCCCAGACCACGACTTCATCGCCAGCCGCCACATGCTGGAGCGCGGTCGTGAATTTGCCATGCACGAGATACACGAAGTCGGCATACCGGCGCTGGGCCGGGGGGCCGTGGGGGCGGTCGTCGGTGGCGGCCTGGAACGTGTCGTAGAAGGCGAGGGGCCGCGCGAGCAGCGGGTCGTGGCGGTCGGCCAGGCGGAGCATCGCGAACTGCCCTGGCAGGGCCGCGGCGGCGATCGGCGGGCACTCGAGCCGGATCCGGAACGTGCGGTCGGCGATCGGGCGATTGAACACGACGCGGGCGGAGAGATAGTCGGCCGCGTCGGCGAAGCAGGATGGGCTGGGAGAGGTGTTCACCCGCGTTGCTTCCTCCAGGAAGAAGCCTTGCCGGGACGCTTGCGGGGGCGGGGCGCCGGTCGCGGCGGGCGGCCGCCACGGTCGTCGTCGCGGCCCCCGGGACGCCGCCGGGGAGGACCGCCCGTGTCGCGGGCCCCGCGGGCTTGCCGGTCGAACCGTCCCGGCCGGCCATCGGGCCGCCGGCCCCGAGGACGCCCGCCGCCAACGGCCGGAGGCGCCGAGCCCACGTGGGCCAGGGCGTCGCGGCGCAGCGTGTCGATCTCGCTCCAGGCGAGCGGGCGGTGCTGCCCGGGGAGCAGGCCGCCGAGCGAGAGCGGGCCGACGGCCACGCGCTTCAGTTGGTGCACCTTGTGGCCGAGTTGGGCGAGCATCCGGCGGATCTCGCGGTTCTTCCCTTCGTCGAGCACCATTTCGAGCACCGCGCTCTGCTTGTGCTGCGACTTGAGCGACACGTGCTGGGCCCGGGCGGTGCCCTCGGCGAGCTGAATGCCCCGCCGCAGCTTGTCGAGCGTCTCTGGCGACGGCACGCCCGCGACCTGCACCAGGTATTTCTTCTCGACGCCATACCGGGGATGGGCGAGCAGGTTCGCGAGTTCGCCGTCGTTGGTGACGAGGATCAGCCCCTCGCTCATCCGGTCGAGCCGGCCGATCGCGAACAGCCGCTGGTCGCCCGGCACGAGATCGACGACGCGGGGCCGGCCGGAAGGATCGTAGTTGGTTGTCACGACGCCCACCGGCTTGTTGAGCATGAACACCACGCGCTTGGGATCGGGAAGCCGCTCACCGTCGACGCGGATCTCCTGGCGGCGCGGGTCGACCCGCGTGCCGAGCGCGGTGACCACCGTGCGGTCGACCTCGACGCGGCCCGTCGTGATCAACTCCTCGCAACTCCGCCGGCTGCCGAGCCCGGCGGCGGCGAGCACCTTCTGCAGCCGCTCGAGCCCGTCGTCGGGCGGACGGATGGGGCCCCTCTCCCCGGCGCGGGCCGAGGCGGGGGGAGCGGAACGGGGCCGGCGGCGCGACGTGATGCGCGACGGCGTGTCGGAAGAGCCGGGGGCGGGCACGGGATGGGATCCTGGAGGCGGGGGCGGGATCGTCGAGCCCGCGAGCCGCGGTGATCGAGCGTTGTGATCAAAGCCAGATCATACACACCCCGGGATCGCCGCGGTGATCGGCTCCGGCATGGCGGCGTAAAGCAGCGTGGTGCCGACGGCTCACTGCACCGGCGCCCACCACCGGGCCCGCTTCACTTCCGGCACCGGCTCGAGAAAATCCCGCGGCCGGGCGCCGTCCATGATCGACAGCCGCAGCTGCGACGGGGCGATGTCGTCCTGCAGGTAGGGATCGAACCGCACCGCCTTGCGGCGCTGATTGGCGGCCGGCCCGGGCTCGAGCCACTGCGGCTTGCCGAGCGACGCACAGCCGACTGCGCAGCACAGGAGCAGCATGGCGATGGGGGGGCGGATCGTCATGGCGGGACTGTAGGACGCCCCCGCCCGGCCCGCCAATGCCGGTTTCACGCGCAAAAAGGCCGGCGTTATGCCGTTGGGTTGGGTCGGGGCAGCCCCTCATGCTTTGCGTGCGGGCCTATACGTCGCCTCGCTATGCCAACGCGACGTGGAGGAGTTTGGCGGGCCGGCCGGGGGCGATGTGGAGTGGTTGGCGGCCGATGGCGGCGGGGAGCAGGATCGTGCGGCCGCGGCCGGCGGGGGACAACTGCCAGCGAGCATCGAACGTGATTGTGCCGTCGAGCACGGCGAGGATGTGGCAGGCGTCGTCGCCGCCGATCTCCCACGTGCCGCTGGGCCGCACCTCGTCGAACAAAAAAAAATCGCTCGTCACGAGCCGCCTTACGGCCGGGTCGGACGTCGCCGTGGGATGCACCGGCGCCACCGGCCCGAACCGGGTTACGGCCTCGACGCCGGCTTCGATGTGCAGCGGCCGCGGTTTGCCGTCGGGGCCGGTGCGGTTCCAGTCGAAGAGCCGGTAGGTGACGTCGCTCGACTGCTGAATCTCGGCTACGAGCAGCCCTGCCCCGATGGCATGCACGGTGCCGGCGGGGATGAAGATGCAGTCGCCTGCACGGGCTTCGAACGAGTGCAGCACGCTCGCGCAGGTGCCCGCGCGGATCGCGGCGGCGAGGTCGGCCTGCCCCACGCCCGGGGCGAGGCCCGCGTAGATCCGGCTGCCAGGCTCCGCGTCGACCACGTACCAGGCCTCCGTCTTGCCGCGATCGGGCGGCACGAGCCTGGCCGCCCGCGTGTCGTCGGGGTGCACCTGCACCGAGAGATCGCGGCAGGCGTCGAGAAACTTGAACAAGAGCGGAAAGGCGGCGAGCGGCGCATGCCGGCCGAGGAGGTCGCGGCCGTGGCCGCTGACGAGTTCGCCCAGCGTGCGGCCGCGGAGCGGCCCGGCGGCCACGACGCTCTGGTCGGGACCGGGGCGATCGACGAGCTCCCACGACTCGGCGAAATCGTCGCCGGGCGGCAGGTCGCGGCCGAGTGCCGTCGCGAACCGGCGGCCGCCCCACAGGTAGCGCCGGTAGACGGGGTCGAGCAGGAGCGGATGCATCATGGCCGGGCGTAGCTTTCCAGAATCCTGCCGATCCAGAAGCAGCACACCGCCGCCACGAGCATCACGAGCATCTGGCTCGGTAGCAGTCGGCCTCCGAGCTGCAGCACCACGGCGAACACCGGGATGCCGAGGCCGAGCAACTGTCCGAAGCGTCCGATGGCCCGCATGGCTGGTAGAGGGGGAGAAGAAGAGGCCGCAGGCACCGCTGCGGCCATGCCGGCGAAATCGTATCAGCCCCCGGGGATTTCGTCGTGGCCATGGAGACCCGCAGGGATCCGCGGCGTTCCTGGCCACGGCTTGCCGCCCGCCGCGGGCCGGCAATACTGCCCACACGCATCGGATCTGATTTCCCGCTCACTCTCGAGGAGGCAGGCACATGGGTCGGCACGGCGCAGTCACGTTCAAGGGCAATCCGCTCACGCTCGTGGGCGAAGAGGTGAAGGTCGGGAGCCCCGCCCCGGACTTCGATCTCACCTCCTACGGCCCCGCCGGCATGACCCACATCAAGAAGGCCGACCTCCTCGGCAAGCCCGCCTTCATCAGCGTGGTGCCCTCGCTCGACACGCCCGTCTGCCAGGTGCAGACGAAGACGTTCAACAAGCGGCTCGCCGCCCTGGGCGACAAGATCACGGCCCTCACCGTGAGCCTCGACCTCCCGTTCGCGATGAACCGCTTCTGCGGCGCCGAGGAGATCAAGGCCATGAAGAATGGCAGCGACTACATGGATCGGAGTTTCGGCACCCACTGGGGCGTGCTGATCGACGAGCTCAAGATCCTCGCCCGCGCCGTGTTCGTGCTCGACGCCCAGGGCGTGGTGCGCTACGCGCAGGTCGTGAAGGAGGTCGCGAGCGAGCCCGACTACGACGCCGCGATCGCCGCCCTCGAGAAGCTCACGTAGGACAGGCTGCGGCCTGTCTCTTCTCGATACGCGCCGGCTCGGGGTCGCCCCTACCATCTCGCCGGACGCTCGCCTTCGCCCTCCAGGCTACGGCTCGCTCGGATTTGCCTGCGCTGCGCCATCCATGGCTTCGCTGGTCAAATACGCCGTCTCAATGGTAGTGGACGACCCCGA
>JBJSZP010000595.1:0-4332 GCA_046090365.1 Planctomycetia bacterium | reverse complement strand
ATCGAGCGCCGCCCGGATCGCCCCCACGCGGCCGTCCATCATGTCGCTCGGGGCCACGACATGGCAGCCCGCCTCGGCGAGCACCACGGCCTGGCGCCTGAGCACCTCCACCGTCTCGTCGTTGAGGATCCTGCCGTCGCGAAGGAGGCCGTCGTGCCCGTGCGTCGTATAGGGATCGAGGGCCACGTCGCAGATCACGCCCACCGCGTCGCCCATCTCGCGGCGGATCGCCCGCACCGTGCGGCAGAGGAGGTTGTCGGCATCGAGGGCGTGGCGGCCGTCGTCGGTCTTGTGCCGGCCGTCGATCACGGGAAACAGGGCCACCGCCGGAATTCCCAGAGCTGCGGCGTCGGCAGCCGCCTTCACGATCCCGTCGATCGATAGCCGCTCGACGCCGGGCATGCTCGCCACCGGTTCGCTCGCCTCGTGCTCGTGGACGAATAGCGGCCACACGAGGTCGGCCGGCGCGAGGGCCGTCTCGGCCACCACGCGGCGCAGCCACGCCTGCTGCCGGGTGCGGCGGAGGCGGGTCGCGGGAAAACGTCCGGGATGGGGATGCATGGCAAATGTTATCGGGTGGCGGTGGCGCAGGTGGAGTCGGTCTCCCAGACCACGATCCGCGTGACGACGATGGGCAGGTCGCCGAGCACCTCGGGGGCCACCACCTCGAGCAGGTAGCGGGCCATGTTCTCGGCCGTGGGGTTATAGGGCAGCACGAAGGTTTTGTTTGGCTCGACGATCTTGAGCGCGGCGATGCCGTTGGTGTCTTCGGCCGAGACGATGAACCCGTGGTCCCAGTGCTCGTCGATCCAGCCAAGGAGCCGCCGCTTGATCACGGAAAAATCGACGATCCGCCCCACGTCGTCGAGCACGGCGCCGCCGTCCCGCGAGGCCACCTCCACGTCCACCTTGTAGTTGTGGCCGTGGAAGAACGCGCACTTTCCCTCGTGGCGCAGGAGCCGGTGGCCCGCGCAGAACGTGAGCTGCCGCATGATCGAGAGCTGCGTGGCGGCGGAGGCTGGCATCGCGGAGGCGTTTCTGCTCGGGATGGCTCGAGGGCTTCTCGAGACGATGGCGTCAGGCGGAGACGGCCGCCTCCGAGGCGGTCTCGACGCGGATCGGCTGGATGTCGAACTTCGGGTTCTGGCCGAGGAACCGGCAGGGATTGTTGTGGAACACTTCGATCGCCTCCTGGAGCGAGTGGCCCCGGCGGCGGAACTCGAGGATGCACTCCTGGAGCGTGAAGGGATCGCTCGGCCCCCAGTCGGCCGACGAGTTCACAAGAATCCGGTCCGTGCCGTATTTTTCGAGCATGTCCACGGCCCGCTTGGGCGAGCACTTCGTGATCGGATACAGCGTGAAGCCCACCCAGTAGCCGGCGTCGAGGCACGGCCGGATCGTCTGCTCCTCCACGTGGTCGATCCAGATCCGCTCGCGGTCGACGTTCATCCCGGCGAGCACCTCGAGCACCCGCTTCGTGCCGTGGGCCTTGTCGGCGAGGTGCGGCGTGTGGATCAGCACGAGCTGCCCGTGCTTCATCGCGATCTCGACGTGCGCCTCGAGCGACTCGCACTCGTTTTTCGTCGACTTGTGCAGCCCCGTCTCGCCGACGCCGAGCACCGTGGGCTTGGCGAAAAACTCCGGAAAATGCCTGAGCACCTCGCGGGTGAGCGTCGGGTTTTCCGCCTCCTTGGGATTCACGGCCACCCACGAGAAGTGGCGGATCCCATACTGCGCCGCCCGCGTCGGCTCGAATTCGCTGATCTGCCGGAAGTAGTCGAGGAACGTCTCGGGATAGAGCCGGTCGAACCCCGCCCAGAACGCGGGCTCGGCCACGGCCACGACGCCGCTCATCGCCATCCGCTCGTAGTCCTGCGCGGTGCGGGCGATCGCGTGGTAGTGGGGCTGGATGATCTGCATGGTGAACTCCTGGCTCGCGGCGGGTGCTAGACGGTCGCGAACAGTTCCAGAATCGCCACGGTCCGCTCCCGCGCCGGCTTCGGCTCGGCGACGATCTCAAGCGCCTTGCGGATCACGGCCAGCTTCTTCTCATCGGCCGCCGCCGCGCCATTGCGGTCACCGGCCCGGGCCACGGCGGCGTCGTAGCGATCGAGATAGGCCGCGATCTCGAGCAGTTGGTGCCGCGACTCGAGGAAATACGTATCGACGACCTGGGAGGGCTTGAGCATCGGAAAACTCTCGCGTGGCGGGCTCCTTCCAATAATACCTCGCCCCCGATGCCCCGGGAGGGCATGCCGCGCATCCCCGTAGGACAGGCTTTAGCCTGCCATGCGTCATTGCAAGCGCGCCGGCTTCGGGCTCCCCGTATCCCGTCGCCGGACGTTCGCCTGCGCCCTCCAGGCTCCGGCTCACTCGACTCCGGCTGCGCTACGCCATCCATGGCTGCGCTTGCCTGCATACGCCTGCTCCAGGACACGGGGAGCCCGAAGCCTCCTCAACTGGAAATGAGGAGGCTCGGGACTGCCCATGCCCTCGAGCGGGCTATGGGAGCGAGCGAAGCCATGGATGGCGAAGCGAAGCGGACATGCAGAGAGCCGAGGCCTGGAGGGCCGAGGCGAACGTCCGGCGAGAGGGTCTGGGCAGTCACGAGCCGGCGCGCGCCAACCAAGGCATGGCAAGCGGGACGCTTGCCCCACATGGCGTCAGAGCTGCGTCGGGTTCGGAGCGTCGCCGTAGACGGCCTTTGGATCGAAGGTCTTGGCGTGCTCGGTGAACTCGAGCGCCGTGCCCTTTGTGCGGTCCGGGCCAACCGGCACCTTGCGGTAGAAGCAGCTGCGGTAGCCCACGTGGCAGCTCGCGCCGCCGGCGATCTCGACGCGGAGCCAGACGCAATCCTGGTCGTCGTCGATCCGCATCTCGACCACCTTCTGCACGAGGCCGCTCGTGGCGCCCTTGTGCCAGAGCTGCTGGCGGCTGCGGCTCCAGTAGTGGGCCTCGCCCGTCTCGATCGTCTTGGTGAGCGCCTCGCGGTTCATCACCGCCACCATCAGGACTTCGCCCGAATGAAAATCGGTGGTCACGCAGGGGATCAGGCCGGCGGCGTCGAACTTGGGGGCGAGGTCGTGCCCCTCCTCCACCTGCTCGACGGTGACGCGCTTGCCAAACAGTGGGTCGGACGACGCTTCCGCAGACACGCCTGCAACTCCCGGGAAAAAAAGGCCCGCACTCGCGCGAGCCTCCCGAGTGTACCGTCCGCCGGGCCGTTGACCGACCCACCGCGAGGCCCGTAGGCTGCGCGGCGACAAAGCCCGTGGCCGACGGAGAATTCCCCATGCGGATTGTGGTGTCGATCGCAGCGTTGCTGAGTGGGTGGCTGGTCATGGCCACAGGGGCCCTGGCGGCCGACTGGCCCACGTTTCGCGGGGCTGGCCGCACGGCCGTGGCGCCCGACACCGACCTGCTCGAGGCGTGGCCCGAGGCCGGGCCGCCGCTCGTGTGGCAGACGGCCGGCGCGGGGCGGGGGTATGCAAGCCTCGCGATCGCCGGCGACCGGATCTACACGCTCGGCGACGGGCTCTCCACAGCCGGCGACGCCGACGAATACCTGTCGTGTTTCGACCGCGCAAGTGGAAAACAACTGTGGAAGACGAAGACCGGCGGCCCGTGGACCGACGGACAGGAGTCGTGGCAGAGTTCCCGGAGCACGCCCACAGTCGATGGCGACACGGTGTACGTGATCACGCCGTTCGGGCAGCTCGTGGCCTGCGCTACGGCCGACGGCCGGGAGAAGTTTCGCGTCGACCTCAAGGGGCAGTTCGGCGGCACGAAGGGAGATTCGTGGGGCTACAGCGAGAGCGTGACGATCGACGGCAACCGGCTCGTGTGCACGCCGGGGGGCGAGCAGGCGACGATGGTCGCGCTCGACAAGAACACGGGCCGGCAGCTCTGGAGCTGCCCGATGAAGGGCGACCGCGGTGCCGGCCACTCCTCGATCGTCACCGCGGAGGTCGGCGGCAGGAAGGTCTATATCCAGACGACAGCGGCGGGCGCATTTGCTGTCGATGCCGAAACGGGCAGGTTTCACTGGGCGTATCCGATCGACCGGACGGTCGCCGTGATCCCCACGCCGATCGTGAAGGGGGATCTCGTGTTCATCGCCGCCGGCTACAAGCGGGGCGGTGCCCTCCTCCGCCAGAAGGCCGGCGCGGATGGCGCCGTGACGATGGAGGAGGTCTACGGGCTCAAGCCGGAGCTCGCCAACAAGCACGGCGGAATCGTGCTCGTGGGCGGGCATCTCTACGGCTGCGCCGATGACCAGGCGATCCTCCTCTGCGCCGAACTCGAGACGGGGAAGATCGTGTGGAAGGAGCG
>JBJSZP010000594.1:0-13663 GCA_046090365.1 Planctomycetia bacterium | reverse complement strand
CTGTTCGTGCTCTGCTTTTCCACCGCCGAGCCCGGCACGCACGGCCCGCGCCGCGTGGACGAGGCGGAACTCCGCCGGGCCTTTGCCGCGGCCGCAGGCTGGCTCGTGGAGACGGTCGAGCCGGCCCGGTTCGAGGTCGTGGCCGGCATCCCCGGGGCCGAGTTCACCCCCGGCGGCGCCCGGGCATGGTTTGCCACGATTCGCCGGGCCTGATGCGGTCACGGGGCCTTCGACCCCGCCACAACGTTGAGGAGCCCGGCGCGACGAATCGCGCCGGGCCCTCGGCGTTCACTCCGTCCGATCGCCGCACGGCACCGTGCAGCGTCGGATCAGTTTTCTGTGCTGTTGAAGCTCAAGGAATGGATGGGGCGCACCTCCTTCCATGCGGAGTCGAAAACTGCGGCCATGTCGAGGTCGTAGTGACGCTCGAATGCGGTGCCCGGATCGCCGGCCTGCAGGTCGGCGACGAACCGGATGAACGTGGCTGGATCGCGGCGGTCGACCAGCCAGCGCACAAGCGCCGCGCTCTGTCCGTAGAAGACCCGCTGGCGGCGGACATCGCCGGGATACTCCTCGAGGGCGAGCAGATCGCCCGCCGCATAGGCGAGCCCGCGAGCGTGAGCCGACCGGAAGTCCGCCTCGTGGCCGGCCTGCTTGGCCACATCGTCGAACAACAGCGCGATTCCCTCGTCGGCCCACCGCGGCGGCGCGGCTTCGGTGAACCGGTCGGCGAGCACGACGTGGACGAGCTCGTGGGCGAGCGCGTCGGGGATCGCTCCCGGCCCGTCTCCCATCACGTCGATCCGCCGGCTCGCCACCCGATCACCTGAGAATTCGAGCGACGTGGCTCCTCGCGAGGCGGCGGGCGGTCCGCCCACGGCCGCCGTGAAGGCCGCCGGCGTGGCGTGGATGTGGATCGCGCAGCGCGGCACCCACGGCCGGGGCTCGGCATCGCCGAGGAGGAGGTCGAAGGCCGAGCGACGCACCTGCTCGGCATGCTCGGCGATCAATGCCGCCCGGGCTTCGCTCACGCCCGACACCGTCACACTGCTCACCGCCGGCTTGCGCTCCGCCGCGGCAGGACTCGTCGTGAGAGCGTCGGCCAAGGCCGCACCGGCCGGGCACACAGCGAGTGCCGCGATCACACCGGCGACGAGGCACCAACGCAAATGCGGCATGACCAACCTCGCTGTTCTCGATCCTTTGCGAAGCGAGGCTGCACGCCCCGTGCCAGATGCGGGGAGAAATCACCCGGATAGGCGCGAGGCTTGGATTTCCGCGGCTGGAGGCCACGTTGCCGCGAGACGATCCCTTCGCGGCCCGTGGGCGACTGCCCGGAAACGGGGCAGCCGATGCCCGGGCCATCGGCAGGACAGGGGCTCTACACTGGCGGCATGCGGCTCTTCCCCTGCGACCGATATCCGCTGCCGCTGCCGGACGGGCATCGGTTTCCGATCGACAAATACGCCCTCCTGCGGCGCCGGCTCGAGGCGCATGCGGCCGCAGGCGCGAATCTCGAGTTCATCGAGCCGCATGCGGCGACCGACGACGAACTGGCGCGAGTCCACGACCGTGCCTACCTCGGCCGCGTCCTCTCCGGCACCCTCGCGCCCGCGGAAGTCCGCCGCATCGGCTTCCCCTGGAGCCCTGCGCTCGTGGAGCGGTCGCTGCGTAGCACGGGGGCGGCCGTCGACGCGGCGGCGGCGGCCCTCGATGATGGGATCGCGGCGAGCCTCGCGGGGGGCACGCACCACGCCGGCAGCGACTGGGGCGAGGGCTTCTGTGTGTTCAACGACACGGCGGTGGCCGCCCGGGAGATGCAGGCCCGAGGCGCGGTGCGCCGGGTGCTGGTCCTCGACTGCGACGTCCACCAAGGGAACGGCACGGCGGAGATCTTCGCGGCCGACCCGACGGTGTTCACGATGTCGATTCACGGCGCGCGGAACTTTCCGCTCCGCAAGCATCCCAGTTCGCTCGACGTGGCGCTCGACGACGGCACCGGCGACGACGAATACCTCCGGGCACTCGAGCCGGCGGTGGCCGAATCACTCGAGCGGGCGCGGGCTGATCTCGTGCTCTACATCGCGGGCGCCGATCCCTATGCCGGCGACCGGCTCGGGCGGCTCGCGGTCTCGAAGGCGGGACTCCTCGCCCGCGACCGGCTCGTGCTGGCCGCCGTGCGGGGCACGGGCGCCCCCCTGGCGATCGTCTGCGGCGGCGGCTATTGCCCGGACCTCGACTCGATCGTCGACATCCATGCGGCCACGATCCTGCTCGCGGCGGGCCATCGCTAGCCGCGTGAGTCCGTCCGGGAGATGGCCGGGAACAGCGGGAGCACGACCTCGATCCGGGTGCCTGCGCCCGGCGCGCTCGTGATCTCGGCCTCGCGGCCGAAGAGCCTGGCCCGCTGGCGGATACCCTCGAGCCCAAACCGGTCCGCGGGCACGCCGTTCACGTCGAACCCGACGCCGTCGTCGCTGACGCTCACGGCGACCTCCTCGGTGCCACGCGGCTCGAGCACCACGCGCACGTGCCGGGCTCCGGCGTGCTTGCGCACGTTCGAGAGCGACTCCTGGGCGATGCGAAAGATGGCCGTCTCGACGTCGGGATCCATCCGCCGCAGCGGCTCGGGATGCAGATACTCGATCGCCGGCACGACCCCGTGCATCCGCTCGATGAGCGATTCGACGGCCTCCTCGATTCCCAGTTCGTCGAGCATCGGGGGCCGCAGCCCGTTGATCAGCCGCCGGGCTTCGGCCGCGGCCGCCCGCATCAGCCGCAGCCCCTCGGCGCATGACTCCACGACATCCTCGAGCCGTGCATCCCGTTCTCCAAGCCTTGCATCCTGAGCGGCCTGCAGGCTGTGGAGGCAGCCTTCCAGCTGCATGATGGCGCCGGCCTGGTATTGCGCCAGGCCGTCGTGGATCTCGTAGGAGACGAGCTGCCGCTCCCGCTCCTGCGTACGGAGCATCTGCTGGAGGGCGTGCCGCTCGGCGCGCAGGGCCCGCTCCGTCTCGTGGAGCAGCCGGGAATCCATCGACGTGATGACGACCGCCACCACCGCCCCGCCGTCGACCACGGCCGACGCACGGGCTGAGTACGACGTGGTTCGCCCGGCCGCGTCGATGGCCGCCACCTCGTACGCCGCGTCCCGTCCCGTGGCGAACACCTCGCGGAGCGTCCGCTGCACCGCCTCGCGCATTTCCGGCACGACGAAATCGGTGATCGGTCGGCCGATCAGGTCCGCCGCCTGCGCGTGGCCGACATCGGAGCGGTTGAGGAACCGCAGCCGCAAATCCGTGTCGATCACGTTCACGAAGCAGTCGATGCTGTCGGTGAGCGCCTTCCAGAGGAGCGCGGCATCCGGCAGCGCCGCGGGGGGCGGCGTGCGGCTCTCGGGGACTGGCTCGGGATGGGGCATGGCGGACGATGGCGGCGTTTTTTGCAGCATACCGCGGCGGTCCGGCCTGGGCTTCCGCCAGCGGGGCGGACCAAGGTTGTCCCTCGGGGTGGATTCAATGGGCAAGGGTTTCACGGAACCCCCGGCGCACGGGTCACACCGAACGGAAAGCGAGGCGACGATGCATGGTCCGACGCGAAACCGGCTCCATGGCTACGAGGTGGGCTGGTTCGAACTCCTCCTGCGGATGGAGGTGGCTACCGAAGGGCAGCTTCGCGAGGCACAGGCTCGCGTGGCACAGGCCGCGATCGAGCGGATGGAGAAGCAGCGGGCGCGGCGGCGGTCGCGCCGCGGCCGGCGCGATCACGGCGACTGACGCGTCGCCGGGCGGCCCCAAGCCATCGCGCCAGGGCCGCTGAAAACGGCAGTACTCCCGACAGGGATCGAACCTGTAACCTTCAGCTCCGGAGGCTGACGCTCTATCCAATTGAGCTACGGGAGCGCTCGAACGAAGTCTAGCAGGCCGGGGGGCGCGGAGAAAGGATCGCCGGCCCTGTAGGCCCGGACGTGGCCCCGGACTTCGCTCACGCCGAGCGGCGCAGCGGCGCGACGTCGGGGCGGCGCTTCGGGACGGGCAGCGCGGGATGCGGCCCGTCGATCCGGATCGTCGGCACGTCGTCGAGCGCCGAGTCCGGGCGGCCCGCCTCCATGAGCGCGCGGAGCTGGCGATAGCGGGGCAGGTAGGCGCCGAACTGCATCAGGGCGACGAGCCGCCCGGCGAGCATCGGCAGCGTGCCGAACGGCGCCCGCACGAACGCATGCCGTGCCACCTCCGCGACGTGGGCGGCGAGCGCCCACGGCAGCGACTGGCCGGCGATCGACCGCCAGAAGAGCCGTTCCGCATGCAGGCCTGCCGCGAACGCGCCCGACCGGCGCCGCGGCGGGCCGGCCACCACCCGCGACGACTCGTCGCACACGACCGTCCGCCCGCTGCGCATCACGGCCACGGCCATGTCGGCGTCGGCGCAGCCGTCGCCGCAGGCGGTCGCGAAGCCCGGGCCGGCCTGCCGCAGAAACTCGGTGCGCCAGAAGCCGGCCTCGAGCGCGGGCGCGTGGGCGGGCCCGCGGCCGGGCCGCACCTCGATCCGGCGGCCCCCGCGGCCGCAGCGGATCCCGGCCGCGCACGGGCGGGCCTGGTCGTCGGCGGCGAGCGTGAGCGGCACGACGGCGGCCGTCGCCTCGTCACCGAACCAGGCGAGCGGGCCGTCCGTCCAGTCGTCGGTGGCCCGCCATCCGGCGGCGAGGATGTGGGTGACGTCGGCGCGGCTCGATGCCACACCCACGTTCACGCAGGCCACGAGGCTCGACCCGATCGGCGCCTGCACGAAGGTGACTTCCTCGCGGATGTTCCACGGGTCGTCGTAGGCGCAGCCCAGCGCCACGATGACCTCCGCATCCGCCGGCCGCTTCTCGAGCACGCTCACGAGCGTGTCCTCGAGGGCCGCCACGTCGGACGGGGCCGGGATCACGATCGACAGCCTCGGCCGGCTCGCTCCACGCGGCATCATCCCCGCCCCCGCAGCAACGGACTCACACCCCACCCCATCGACGGGCTTCGGCCACGCACCGGCCCGTGAGGCCCGGGCCTATCGGCCCGAGCCCTGCCGCACGCATCAGGCGGCGGCCCGCTGCGGCTGCAGCTCGGTGAACAGGTTCACTGTGTGCAGCATCTCGCCGTCGGCGTCGTAGAACTGGAGCACGCCCACGTCGATCAGCCACATCGCGAACATTTCGGCGGCCCGGTAGCACCGCGCCACGCAGCGGCCGCGATCGATGCGGATGTTTTCCTGGACGTCTGCCACGTCCACCGCCTCGGCGCCGAACTCGAGGAAGTACCGCGTCACGATATGCCGCACGTCGGCGGCATGCATGTTCAGTCGCATGGAAGGCAACCTCCTGTTGCTGACCCGTCGAACGACTTCCTGTCGATCGGAGGCGGAACCATACCGGGCCGTTTCCGGCGGCGGTAGGCGACTTTTCCCGGGCCGGAGCCCCGGGGGTCGCCCGGTCACCTCCACCATGAGTGGTATCGGCACTCCCGCCGCACCAAGGTGACCACCGACTCGCGACTCTCCCCAACTCTCACGGTTCGTCGTGTCTTGCCAGATTGCCCGATCGCGCCAGACGCTACAGCCGGTTGGTCCAGGCCGACGAGGCGTAGCGTTCGGCTACGAGGCGGGCGACGCGATCCGCCGGCCAGGCGGCGCGGACGTGCATCGCCGCAAAGGCTTCCCGGACGGCTGTCTCGAGCACCCGGGTTCCGAGCCCCAGGTTGGCGAGGAACTCCCCATGGGGCCGTCGGGCCCGGTAGTCGGGCTCGCGGGGAGGGTGGCGCAGGATGCGCTCGATGAGGGCGATGTCGAAGTCGTCGAGGAGCGTGCCGTGGTACAGGACGCCGTGCCGCCTGACCCGCAGCGCGTTTCCCGAAATCTTCCGCTCGCCGCGGGCGTCGCTGATCACGAGGTCGCTCGAGCCGCGGCGGGCCACGCCGTCGGGACGGTCGAGGGCCCGCGACAGCGCCGTGGCGAGCGGGTCGAGCATCCGCGCGTGGATCCGCTCGATCGGCGGCGCGCCCTCCGGATGCGGCTCGACCACCGACCACATCAGGCAGCCCGGGCCGAGCACCACCGTGAGCCCGCCGCTCGGCCGGCGCACCACGCGCACGCCCGCCGCCCGACAGGCACCGAGATCGACCTCCTCCTCCACGCGGCTCGACGAGCCCACGACCACCACCGGCTCGCGGGCCATCCAGGTGCGCACCACCGTTGCCGAGGCCCCGCCCTCGTGGGCCTCCTCGAGGAGCGCCTCGTCGAGAGCCAGCTGCTCCTCGACGGAATCCAGCTTCACGTCGAGCCAGACGGCGTCCGCGGCGGGGTGATGGCGTTGACGCACCGCGGTGCTCTCCTAGACTTTCAACTGCGTACCACCGTCCCGAGACCGAAGCATGGCAGATTCCCAACGGCGACTCTCGGCGGACGATGCCCTGCCGCCCGTCGAGCCGCCGAGCGCGGCGTTTCTCGTGCAGCTGTTTTTGGTTCCGGGGCTCATCGTCGCCATCATCGTCTGCGTGTGGCTGGCGTTCCACTGGCTCGCCCATCTCGGCAACGACCCGCAGGCCTACGTGCGCACGCTCCAGCGCGACAACGAGGGCCGGTGGCAGGCGGCCCTGAACCTCGCCAACGACCTGCGCGGCCCCGGCGGCGCCGCCCTCAAGGAGGATGAGTCGCTCGCCCTGGAGTTGGGCCGCATCCTCGGCGAGGAGGTGGAGAGCGGCCGCACGGGCGAACAGAGCGAAACGCTCCGTTCCTACCTCTGCAGGGCTCTCGGGGAGTTTGCCGTGCCCGCCGCCGCGGCCCCGCTCGTGGAGCGGGTCGGCGATGCGAGGGATCCCCAGACGGCCCGGGCCGCCGTCGAGGCGCTCGCCGTGCTGGCCACGAACCTGGCCGCCGCGGGGAGGTCGCTCTCCGACGCCGAGGGCGTGACCACGGCCGTCGTGAACGCCTCGCGGACCGACGACGTCCCCCTGCGGTCCGCTGCTGCCTTTACACTCGGCGTGCTCGGCGGGGAGCCGGCCACCGAGCGGCTGCTCGCCCTGGCCGGCGACACTGTCGACGACATCCGCTTCAACGCCGCGCTCGCCCTCGCCCGCCAGGGCCGGACCGAGGCCTACGAGGGCCTCGGCGAGATGCTCGCGCTCCCCGATCTGCCCGTGCCCGCGGATGCCGATGCCGCCGCCCAGTCGCAGCGCTACAAGCGGGCGCTCGTCGTCGTGAACGCGCTACGCGGCGTGGCCCTGCTCGTCGACTCGACGCACGAGCCGCCCCCGACGGCGGTGGTCGACCGCGTGAAAGCCGTCGCGGCCGATCCGGTGGGCGACGTGCGGAGCGGCGCCGCGGCCCTGCTCCGCAAGATCGAGCGTCTCGCGACCCCTGCCGCCGCCTGAAGCCAGCCACCCCTTTTCCCTCACCCTTCCCTTTCCAGGAGCCTCCGATGGCCGTGACCACCCAACAGACGATCGCCCTGCTGCTCGAGAGCTACAGCATGGAGCTCGAGACCGTGATGAACTACCTCGCCAACAGCGTGAACCTCGACGGCGTACGGGCCGAGGAGATCAAGAAGTCGCTCGGCGCCGACGTGCCCGGCGAGATCGCCCACGCCCAGCAGCTGGCCAACCGCATCAAGCAGCTCGGCGGCCAGATCCCCGGCTCGGCCAACCTGAAGATGGGCGGCCAGATCCAGCCGGTCAGCGACACCACCGACGTCGTGGGCGTGATCCGCAGCGTGATCGCCGCCGAGGAGGCCGCCTGCGCGCAGTACAAGAAGATCATCAAGGCCGTCGAGGGGGAGGACTACGTCACGCAGGACCTCTGCATCCGCCTCCTCGCCGACGAGGAGGAGCACCTCGTACAGTTCAAGGGCTTCCTCAAGGAATACGCGAAGTAGGACAGGCTTCAGCCTGTCGCTGCAATGCGAGCCGGCTCGGGGTTGCCCCCACCATCTCGCCGGACGCTCACTGCGCCACGACCAATCCGCCTTCGGCGGATCGGTGCCCGGGGCTCCGTTCGCTCGGAGTCACAGGCGCTGCGCCGTCCATGGCTCCGCCGACCAATTCGCCTGCGGCGAATCGGTGCCCGACTCACGCCGGCTCAATGGTAGGGGCAACCCCTCGCCTCCCCGTTTCCAGTTGAGGAGGCTTCGGGCTCCCCGTGTCCCGGGAGCAGGCGTATGTAGGCAAGCGCAGCCATGGATGGCGCAGCGCAGCCGGAGTCGAGTGAACGGAGGCCTGGAGGGCCGCAGTGAACGTCCAGCGACGGGATATGGGGAGCCCGAAGCCGGCGCGCACAAGTCGAGTCAGGAAAGCGGAGCGATTGCCCCACGGAGACAGGCGAGGGAGCGGGCGCGGGTCACGTTGGCGATCGCTTCCTCGACGGTGGGCGCGAGCGCGGTGAGGTGACCCATCTTGCGGCCCGGCCGCGGGTCGGACTTGCCGTAGAGCAGGAGGCTCACGCCGGGAACGGCGAGCGCGGCCGGCCAGTCGGGCTCGCCGCCGGCCCAGCAGTCGCCGAGCAGATTCGCCATGGCCGCCGGCGAGCGCTGCCGGACGGAGCCGAGCGGCAGGCCGCAGAGGGCGCGGACCTGCTGCTCGAACTGGCTCGTCTCGCAGGCGTCGATCGTGAGGTGGCCGGAGTTGTGCGGGCGGGGCGCGATCTCGTTGACGAGCACGGCGCCCGATCGCGTCACGAAGAACTCGACGCAGGCCACGCCAACGACGCCGAGCGCCTCGAGAATCCTGGCGGTCACGCTGCGGGCCTCGTCGAGCACCGGCGCGGGCAATCCCGAGGGTGCCGAGGAGACGTCGAGGATGTGGCGGCTGTGGGCGTTGCGCGAGGGCTCGAATACGGCCACCTCGCCGGTCTGGCCGCGGGCCGCCACGACCGAGATCTCGCAGTCGAAGTCGACCCAGCCCTCGAGCACGCACTCAGCGGGCCCGAGGGCGCTCCACGCGGCGTCGATATCGGCCGCCGTCTCGAGCTTGCGCTGCCCCTTGCCGTCGTAGCCGAAGGCCGCGGTCTTGAGCACGGCCGGCAGGCCGAGGGCTGCGACGGCGGCGTGGAGCTGCTCGCGCGACGAGACGGCGCGGTGCGGTGCGCAGGCGAAGCCGTGGCGCATGAGAAACGCCTTTTCGCGGGCACGGTCCTGCGTCGTGAACAGCACGTCGGGACAGGGTCGGCAGGGCACGACGGCCGCCATCGCCCGCGCCGCCTCGACCGGCACGTTCTCGAACTCGAACGTCACGGCGGCCAGGCCGGCCGCGATTTTTCCGAGTGCCGTGGCATCGGCAGAGGGCACGACGTGGACGCGATCGGCGTGGTGGGCCGCCGGGCAGTCGGCGACGTCGCTGATGGCCTCCACGCGGTAGCCGAGCCGCTTGGCGGCCATGGCGAACATCGCGCCGAGCTGGCCGCCCCCCATCACGCCGAGCGTCGCCCCCGCCGGGATCGGCGGCGTCACTTCTCGGAGGGGCGGTCGGACCATTCGGAGGGCTCCGGCTCGGGCTTGTCCTGCAGCACCTTCTCGGTCTGCCGTCGACGGTAGTCGAGGAGTTTCTCCCGGAGCCCGGCATGGTCAAGCGCGAGCACGGCAACTGCGAGGAGCGCGGCATTCGCCGCGCCCGCCGGCCCGATCGCCAGCGTGCCCACCGGCACGCCGGCCGGCATCTGCACGATCGAGAGCAGCGAGTCGACGCCCCGGAGCATCGAACTCTCGACCGGCACGCCGAACACCGGCAGGTGCGTCTGCGCCGCCATCATCCCGGGCAGGTGGGCCGCGCCGCCCGCGCCCGCGATGATCACCTTGAGCCCGCGGCTTGCCGCGGCCGCCGCGTACTCGGCGAGTTTCCCAGGCGTGCGGTGCGCCGACACGATCTCGCATTCGTGCGGCACGCCGAACTCCGCGAGCACGTCGGCCGCCCGCTTGAGCGTCGCCCAGTCCGAGCGGCTCCCCATCACGATCCCGACGAGCGGTGCGACGGAGGGGGAAGAGCGGCTCACGCGATAGGGCCCGAGGGGACGGCGAACGACGATCCCATCTTGCTCTCGACCGTCCGCCGTTGCAACCTGAGGCGATGCCTCGCCCGCTCCCCGACGTGCTTCCGATCCGCTGGCCCGCGGGGGCCGCAGCGCCGCCCCCGCAGACCGTCGCCGCCGTCGAGCGGGCCGCGCGGATTCTCGAGGGGGGCGGACTCGTCGCCATCCCCACCGAAACGGTCTACGGCCTGGCGGCGGTGGCGACGGACGCCGATGCGGTCGCACGGATCTTCGCGGCGAAGGGCAGGCCGGCCACGAACCCGCTCATCGTCCACGTGGCCGATGCGGCGATGGCCCGCAGCCTGGCGGCCGAGTGGCCCGATGCCGCGGCCCGACTGACCGCGGCGCTCTGGCCAGGGCCGTTGACCGTCGTCGTGCCGCGTGGCCCGCGGATTCCCGACGCGGTGACGGCCGGCGGCGAGACCGTCGCCCTCCGCTGCCCGGGGCATCCGCTCACGCGGCTGCTCCTCGAGACGCTGCGCGCCCCGCTCGCGGCGCCGAGCGCCAATCGCTCGCTCTCCGTCTCGCCGACGACCGCCACGCACGTCCTCGACAGCCTCGGCAATCGCGTCGACCTGATCCTCGACGCCGGCCCCTGCGCCCACGGCATCGAGTCGACCGTCGTCGACTGCACGGTCGACCCCCCGTTGATCCTTCGCCCGGGGCCCGTCACGGCGACGCGGCTGGCCGAAGCACTCGGCGCGCCGGTGACCGCCGATGCCGCCGAGCACCGCGCCGGCCCGGCCCGGGCCCCGGGCCAGCTCGCCCGCCACTACGCGCCGCAGACGCCGCTGGAGCTATCGGCCGAGGCGACCGACCGCGTGGCCGCCCTCCTCGCCGCCGGCCGCCGCGTCGGCTGGCTCACGACCACGGCCGACGCGCCGGAAACCCGCCGCCTGGCTGCCTCCCACGACCTCGTGATCGTGCCGATGCCGGCCGAACCGGCCGCGTATGCGGCGATGCTCTACGCGGCACTTCACGCCCTCGACAAGCGCGAACTTGCCACGATCGTGGTCGACACGCCGCCCGACACCGACGCCTGGCGGGCGATCCGCGACCGGCTCACGCGGGCAGCGACGGCGTAAGTGCCCGTGCGGCGGCACCGCCTCGGCCGCCGGTCAGCGGGGCACCACGGGCGGGGGTTCGGCCGACTCTGCGCCGCGCGTGATCACGAAGCCGAGCTCCTCGATCATCTTGTAGTCGGCCTCGGGGAGCTGGCCCTTCGTCGTCAGGTAGTCGCCCACGAAGATCGAATTGGCGGCGTAGAGGCCGAGCGCCTGCAGGCTGCCGAGATGGATCTCGCGGCCGCCGGCGATCCGGATCTCGGCGGCGGGATTCACCAGCCGCATCATCGCCAGGCCGCGCAGGCAGTCGCGGGGCGTGAGGCGGTCGACCTGCTCGAGCGGCGTGCCGTCGATCGAGTTGAGGAAGTTGAGGGGGATCGACTCCACGTTCAGCGACCGCAGTTCGAAGGCCATGTCGATCAGGTCGTCGTGCGATTCGCCCATCCCCATGATGCCGCCGCTGCACAGCTGGAGCCCGGCGGCGCGGCAGGCGGCGAGCGTGGAGACGCGGTCGGCGTAGGTGTGCGTCGTGCAGACCTCCGGATAGAACCGCTCGCTCGTGTTGAGGTTGTGGTTCACCTTGTCGACCCCCGCGGCGGCGAGCCGGCGGGCCTGGTCGGGCGTGAGCAGCCCCAGGCAGGCGCAGATGTTGAGGTCGTACTGCCGCTTGATCTCGGGCACGATGCCGCAGACAAACTCGATCTCCCGTTCCGAGGGCCCCCGGGCGGAGATCACGATGCAAAACGTCTTCGACTGCCGCTCGGCTGCGAGCCGGGCCGCCTCGAGCAGCTTGGGGGCCGAGAGCAGGTTGTAGCGGGGGATGTCGGCGTCGGACACCTTCGACTGCGAGCAGTAGCCGCAGTCTTCCGGGCAGAGGCCGCTCTTCGCGTTCATCAGGAAGAACAGCTGCACGGTGTTGCTGAAATGGCGGTGCCGCACCCGCCACGCCGCGGCCATCACGTCGGGCAGATCCGCGTCGGACGATTCGAGGATGGCGCGGGCCTCGTCACGGTCGATCGCCCCGTCGGCCAGCACCCGCGCGGCGAGCGCGTGCCAGGGAGAGGGGAAGGCGACGTCGGCGGGGAAAGATGCGATCGACATGGGCTCGTCTCGTGGTGGTCGACTGGGAAACCTGGGGGCCACGCCGCGCAGGAATGTACCAGACACGCGAAACTTCGACACGCCAACGGTCGATATCTCCGCTGAGATCGGACAGAGGGGAAAGAGTCCATGGCTCGTACGACACGCCACGCCGGCTGGCTCATCGCCGCGCTTGCCACCCTTCCCGGGTTTCCTGCCGCCCGCGCACTGGCTGCGGAACCGCGGCCCACCAGGCCCGTCTCCGTCGTCGCACAGTCGACGAAGGCGACGGCCGCAACCGGCCGGCGGCCGATCGCCGAGCGAATCGCCGCCTCGAATCTGCCGCATCGCACGCCCGTCGGGCAGCCGGCCGAGCCCGACGATGCAGCCGTCGCCGTGGAACCGCCGCTGCCGGACGACGACGTCGTCACTCCGGAGCACGTCCTTCCGGACTCAGGCGATGAACACTCGGTGGCAGACAGTGTGTCCGAGGCGACGCCGGAAGTGGCTGAGCAGGCGTCGCAGACCGATGCAGCCGTGGTGGCCGTGCCGGCCGTCGTGGCCGAAGATCAAGAGTCGCCAGCCGTCACGACCGAGACCGAACCGGTGGTTGACACCGCGCCGCTCGCCGAAGCGACACCGGCCCCCGCGGCACCCGTGCCGGCTCCGACGTCGACGCAGCCGAAGCCCTCCGACGTCGTCCGCACGAGGCTCCTCGCACGCATCAAGGGCGCCTTCGCCGCGCGGCCCCGGGCGAGCGCCGGGCCTGCGGCGGAGATCGCCGCTGCTTCGCCCGCGCCTGCGGCACATGCCGCGCCCCAGCCTCTGGCAGCTGACGCCACGGCGGCCACGCCGGTGTCGGAATCCGCGGCTCCGGCCCGCCTCGAGTTCGACGTCCGCGAGTCGCGCTCGCTCGTCGGGGAAGGCGAACAGATCGTGATGCGGATCGCCGTGCGGAACGTCGGGGGCGCGACCGCCGAACGGGTGACGACGACGCTCTTCTTCGCCGACGGTATCGAGCCCGTGCAGGCCATCGGCCATGCTGCCGAGGTCTTCCCCGGCGAAGTGCGGTTCGCGACCGTGCCCGAACTGTCGCCCGGCTCGTCCGTCGACCTCCTCGTGACGGCCATCGGCACGCGGCCCGGCAGCGTCGCCTACCGCGGCGAACTGGCATGCGGCCAGCTCGCGGGGCCGATCGCCCGCGAAGGGGCCGTGACGGTGCAGCCACGCCGGCCGCCGGATCCCTGACGGCCGCCACGCCTCGCGAGGCACGACGTCGCGTCAGGCGACTGTTCATGTGGGACGGGCTTCAGCCTGTCATGTTTAAGGTGGCGCGCCGGCTCGTGACTGCCCAGACCCTCTCGCCGGACGTTCGCCTCAGCCCTCCAGGCTTCGGCTCTCTGCATGTCCGCTTCGCTTCGCCATCCATGGCTGCGCTCGCTCCCATAGCCCGCTCGAGGGCATGGGCAGCC
>JBJSZP010000593.1:0-1313 GCA_046090365.1 Planctomycetia bacterium | reverse complement strand
TGAGGTTGCGGTTGACCATGCGTGTGGGGTTTCGGGGAAAACGGGTTGGAGGGAGGGGACTTTTCGGGCCACGATTGGGAAGTCCGGGAGTGTAACAGGCCCTTCCGGCCCGAACAATCGAGTGTTTTGCCCCGGCCGCGTCGCTTGCGCAGCCGCCAGGCTCGGCCCTCGGGCGATCCGGCCAGGCCGCTTCGGTCGATACTCTCCCTATGCGTCCCACCCTGAGGCGGTTCCCGAGTTGTGACGATTGCCGTGGCACGGACCCCGTCGCTTCCGCTCCGGGCTTGTTGGGGCTGTCGCGAGCCTGGCTCCTCCGCGTTGCCGTGCTCGCCACCGCCGCCGCCGCAGGGGCGCCGGCAGCGCGGGCGCAGTTCCTCGACTCCGAGCAGGCGTCGGCGGGGCCCACGCTGGGCGATGCCCGCGGGCAGAAGTTCAAGGTGGGCGTCGAGGTGACGGCCGACGGTGGCCCCTGCCGCGGAATCTACGCCACGCTCCCGGTGCCGGCCGACTGGCCGGAGCAGAAGGTGCAGATCGTGGCCGAGGACCTCTCGCCCGACGTCCGCTCGCTGCGGTATCGGATGCTTCCCGGGGGCGTGAAGCAGATGGTGGTCGAGATTCCCGATCTGCCGGCCGGAGAAACGGCCCGCGCGGTCGTGACCTTCGGCCTCGAGCGGTCGTCGATCGTGCCGCCGGCCGATCCGTCGTCGCTCGCAGCGCCCGAGAAGCCCGACCGGGCTCTGCGGGCGTTTCTCGGCCCGAGCCCCTACATCGAGACGCGGCACCCGAAGATCGTGAAGCTCGCGAAGAGCGCTGGCGAGGATCTCGAGGGCTGGCGGAAGGTGAAGGCGCTCTACGACGCCGGCCGGGAGAAGGTGGAACGTCGCAACGGCGAGCTCAAGGGGGCGGCCCGCGCGCTCGCCGACGGCTGGGGAGACTGCGAGGAGCTTACGTGCCTGTTCATCGCGGTGTGCCGCGTGGAGGGAATCCCGGCCCGCACCGTGTGGGTGGAGGGGCACTGCTACCCCGAGTTTTATCTGGTCGATGCGCAGGGCACGGGGCACTGGTTTCCATGCCAGGCGGCGGGCGCGCGGGCCTTCGGCGGCATGCCCGACCAGCTGCCGATCCTGCAGAAGGGGGACGCGTTTCGCGATCCAGATCGCCCCGGCAAGACGCTCCGCTACGTGTCGGAATTCATCCGCGGCTCGGCCACCGACGGCGGCGGCTCCCCCCGCGTGAAGTGGATCAGAGAGCCGGGGTAAACATTTTCCCCACCGCGTCAGGCCCGGAGGGCCGGTTTCATGCCAGCGGGCGGA
>JBJSZP010000592.1:0-16492 GCA_046090365.1 Planctomycetia bacterium | reverse complement strand
CTCGGCCCTCCCGGCCTCGGCTCTCTGCGTGTCCGCTTCGCTTTCGCCATCCATGGCTGCGCTCGCTCCCACAGCCCGCTCGAGGGCATGGGCAGCCCCGAGCCTCCTCAACTGGAAAAGGGGAGGCGAGGGGTTGCCCCTCTTCTCCCTCTCCCTCTGGGAGAGGGCGGGGGTGAGGGTGCTTACGTTGCGCCGCGAAAGGCACCCTCACCCGGCCTGCGGCCGGCCTCTCCCATAGGGAGAGGCGAGACGGAGGCCCGCAGTGAGCGTCCGGCGAGATGGTGGGGGCAACCCCGAGCCGGCGCGCATTGTGAAGAGACGGGCTGAAGCCTGTCCTATCCGCCGCGTTTTTTACGGCGGGCGTCTTTCTCGCGTTGCTTCTTGAGCTTGCGGCGCTCGTCGGCCGTGAGGCGTTTGCCGGTGTCGCCCTTGGGGCGGGCCAGGCGGGCGGCGGGGTTCGCGAGGCCGGCCTGGAGCTTCTGCACCTCGCGCATGCGGTCGCGCATCCCGAGGCCCGCCATGCCCTTCATCATCGCCGCCATGCCGTCGAACTGCTTGACGAGGTCGCTCACCTCCGCTGGTGGCACGCCGGCGCCCGCGGCGATCCGCCGCCGCCGCGACTGGTCGATCACGCGCGAGGGATTGCGCCGCTCGTCGGGCGTCATCGAGTCGATGATGCCGAAGAGGCGGTTCATGTCCTTGTCGAGGTCGGCGCCGCCGAGCATCTCCTGCATGCCGCCCATGCCCGGGATCATGCCGAGCACCTTGCCGAGGGGGCCGAGGCGGCGGGTCTGGGCGAGCATCTTCTTGAAGTCCTCGAGCGTGAACTCGCCGGCCTTGAGCCGCTCCTCCTGCTGCCGCATCTCGTCCTGGTCGAACTTCCGCTGCGCCTCCTCGACGAGTGAGACGACGTCGCCCATGCCGAGGATCCGGCCGGCCATGCGGTCGGGATGGAAGTCTTCGAGGGCCTCGATCTGCTCGCCCGTGCCGATGAACTTGATCGGGACGCCGGTCACGTCCTTCACCGACAAGGCCGCGCCGCCGCGGGCGTCGCCGTCGAGCTTCGTCATGATCACGCCGTCGAGCTCGAGGGCGTCGTTGAAGGCCTTCGCGCTTCGCACGGCGTCCTGCCCGGTCATCGCGTCGACCACGAGATACACCTGGTCGGGCCCGACGGTGCGGTCGATGCGGGAGAGCTCCTGCATCAAGGCCTCGTCGATCGCCAGGCGGCCGGCCGTGTCGAGGATGACGGTCGAGATGCCTTCCTTCTTCGCCCGGGCCACGCCGGCCTGGCACACGGCGACGGGATCGGTGACGCCCTCGGGCACGTGCACCGGCACGCCCAGCTGCCGGCCGAGCACGGCGAGCTGCTCGATGGCGGCGGGTCGCTGGAGGTCGGCGGCCACGAGCATCACGCCGCGGCCCTGCCCGAGGATCTTCTTGGCGAGCTTCGCGCACGACGTCGTCTTGCCGGAGCCCTGCAGGCCGCAGAGCATGAGGATCGTGGTCCGGCCCGACTCGAGGTGGAGCGAGTGGTCCACCGGGCCCATCAGGTTGACGAGCTCGCGGTGCACGATGCCGACGAGCTGCTGGGCCGGGTCGAGCGACTCGAGCACCTGGGCGCCCACCGCGTCGGCCGAGACGCGGTCCAGGAACCGGTCGGCCACGTCATAGGCGACGTCGGCCTCGAGCAGGGCGGTGCGCACTCCCGCGAGGCCCTCGCGCATGTTCGCCTCGGTGAGGCGGCACCGCCCGCGGAATGCGGAAAGGGCGGAGGAGAGCGAGGCGGACAGCGATTCGAACATGGCGGCTCCGTGGTGCCCCGCAGGGCAAAGCCGCCGATTATATGGTTCGCCCACCCGGTGACGAGCCGCTCGAATCGGGAGCAGGCACACAGCGTGCCGCTTGCCCGACGCGTGGCCGGCGTGAACGGCGCGTCACCGGAGGGGCGGACCGGGAATCAGCTGAACGTGCCCTGCTGGTGCACCACCGGCGTTGAGGCCGGCGAGGAGATCACGCCCCCCTCCTCGCAGCACGGCGCGGCCGACTGGCACGGGTCGCAGGCCGGAGCGCAGGCCGGGGCGCCGCACGGCGGAGCCATCATCGGCGCGGCCATCGGCGCTGCCATCGGGGCCCGCGACGAGCACGGCGAGCGAAACTCCATGAAAGACGGACGGCGGCAGGAATTGAAGCCGCCGAAACAACTGCTGCAGCCCGGGGCGGCAGCGAGGCTGGCGAGCATGAGGGCCAGGCACAGGGAACGGGACATGGTTGGAATCTCCACCGCGAGAGCGGTCGGCGGGCGACCACGAGGAAGGGTGGCGTCGCCCGCGGCGACGCCATGCAAACCTAGCCCATGATTTCGCGCGGTGCGTTGCCGACCCGGGCGAAATTTTCGTGCTACGGTTGAGCGACGTCCTGCCCGCCACGGACTGGCTGGGAGGGGGATGTCGTACCGACCCTCTCCTGGCCATGGACGCAGCCCGCATCCGCACCATCATTCGCTTCCTCACAGCCGCCCTGGCACTGGGCACGGTCGGCATCGCGCTTGCGAGCCCACGGCGGCTCCACGGCGCGGAGGTCCCGAGCGTGCCCGCTGTGCCGGACGTATGGGTGGTGAGCACGCGCGGGCTGCCCGACGTGCGCCGGCTGCCCGACTCGGTGAACTTCCACGTCCAGCGGCTGCAGCCCGACGGCACCGCCTGGGAGCAGTCCGACCTCGCCGGCCTGCTCGACGGCCCGCAGCGGCCCCTGATGGTGTTCATCCATGGCAACCGCTACACGTCGGCGGAGGCACGGCAGCAGGGACTCCAACTGGCGCATCGCGCGGCTGCGGCGTGCGGAACCGCCGGCATCCGCACCGTGATCTACTCCTGGCCGAGCGAGCAGCAGGGGATCCTGCTCAAGGACGGCCGGGCGAAGTATCAGCGGGCGTTCTCCGAAGGCCGCTATTTCGGCTGGCTGCTCGGCCAGCTCGAACCGGAACGCCCTCTCGCGATCGTCGGCTACAGCTTCGGGGCGATCATCACGCTCGAGGCGATCGAAGACCTGCTCCTGGCCGAGCAGGCTGGAATCGGCACGGTGCGTCCGCTGACCGGCCGCACCGGCGCCGTCAACGTGGTGTTCATCGCCGCGGCGGTGCGGTCCGACGCCCTCGCCCCCCGCGGCCCCTACCGCAAGGCACTCGACCACATCGACCGGCTCACGCTGCTCGTCAACTCCGACGACGATGCGCTTCGCTTCTTCCGGTTCCTCGATTGCCGCCAGCGGGCCGAGGCACTCGGCTACGTGGGCATGCCGTGGCGATGGCTGCCGCCGGCGGTGCAGTTTGCGAGCCTTGACGCCGCCGGCATCGTCGGACGCACGCACGGGTTTCCGCAGTACCTCGCCTCTCCGTCGCTGATGCGGCGCATCTGCGAGGGCGCGACCACGGGTCTCGAGATCGCCGCGGAGTGACGGCTAGCCGCGTGCGGCGAACCACTCGACGGTGCGGGCGACGCCCGCGGCAAACGCGACCGTCGGCCGCCAGCCGAGCACCTCGGCCGCCCGGGCCGCCGAGACGAGGTTCGACCGCAGGTCGCCGGGCCGAGCCGGGCCGTGGACGGGATCGGGGAGCCGGCCGGAATGGCCGCGGGCGGTGCGCACCCGCTGCACCTCGGCCCGCACCACCGCCTCGAGCTGGTTGACGTCGGTGCCCACGCCGGTGCCGATGTTGAGGCTCGTGAGCGAGTGCGGGACGACGCCCGCGAGGTCGCGGGTGAGCGCGGTCACGTTGGCCGCCGCGACGTCAGGCCCGAACACGTAGTCGCGCACGTAGCGGCCGTCGCCGTTGATCGTGGCGGCCTCTCCCGCGAGCAGCTTCTTGCAGAAGATCGCCACCACGCCCGCCTCGCCATGCGGATTCTGCCGCGGGCCGTAGACGTTGGAGTAGCGGAGGGCGACGGCGGCGAGGCCGTGTTCCTGGGCGTAAAAAGAGAGGTAGCGCTCGCCGACCCACTTCGTGATGCCGTAGGGGCTCACCGGATTCGCGGGCGTGGTTTCCGGGGCCGGCGTCGTGACGTCGCCGTAGAGCACGCCGCCGCTCGATGCGAACACGAACCGGCGGCAGCCGGTGGCGACCGCGGCGTCGAGCACGTTGATCAGCCCGATGCAGTTGACCTGCGCGTCGAACAGCGGCTCGCGAACCGACCGGCTCACCGACATCTGCGCGGCCTGGTGGCAGACGGCCTCGGGCCGCTCCCGCTCGAACACGCCACGCACGGCAGGGCCATCGACGATGTCGACCACGTGGAGCGGCACGTGGGCCGGCAGGTTCTCCCGGGCGCCGCTCGAGAGGTCGTCGATCACGGCGACCGTGTGGCCGGCTGCCAGCAGGCCGTCGACGATATGGCTGCCGATGAATCCGGCGCCGCCGGTGACGAGGATTTTCATGGGGAATTCAGCGTCCGACAGGATGCTCAGCGATCGATTTGTAATCGTGCGCACGTGCCGAGGGCAACTCGGCGGAGACCAGCGTCCCCGGCCCGGGCGACTATCGACACGCTACTGCCCATCGCTCGCTGCACGATCCCCGGCAGGGCGTTCCTTCAACCGCCCCTCGGGCAGCGCGTGGCCGAACACGGACCACACGACGCCGTCGTTGATGATCGACAGGGTCATGCGGCCCGAATCGGTGATGATCACGCTGACGACCCGGCCGTTCTCCACGCCGGAAAACACGTGCGCACCCTCCGTCTCCACGACGGAGTCGAGTTTCGTCACTTCGCCGCGCCGTGAGTCTGGCCCGAGCAGCGTCAGTTCCTTCTTCCCGGCATCGATGCGGAAGAAGGTGGGGCGTTCACGCTCGCCGAGGTCGGGAGGGCCGGTGGTGCCGTCTTCGTCCACGGCCACGGCCGACGCGACCGAACACAGCCATGTCGGGCACGCCTGCGCCGTGTCGCAGGCCGCCCACGTAGCCGTCATCGCCACCACGAAAAACACCGTCGTTTTCAGGATCATGAACAGGGCTCCTTGGAGTGACTCGAAGTGAATTGGAACCATGGGAATGGCTTCGCCCGCAGGGAAGCCGCTTGCATGCCGCGCTCACCGCACCGTGTAACCCTTCGCCTCCATGGCGGCCATGAAGTTTCGGTTCCACAGGGCGAACTGCTGCTGGTAGGCCGCCACGGCCGCGTCGGATGAGCCGCCGGCAGCCTTCATGGCACGCCTCGAACGCACGCCCCCCGTCAGGCCCAGCGACGTGGCACCGATGGCCGCGCCCTTGCCCGCGTCGCCGGCGATGGCGCCGATGGCGACGCCGGCGAGAGCACCTCCCGCCGCACCTTTGACCGCACCACCACGCGCGGCGCCCGCAGCCGTCGCGGAAGCCTGCGTCTGCTGATCGAGGAGCGCCTTGGCCTGGTAGGGATCCCACCCGGTCTGCTTCGTCGCCCAGTCGTAGGCGGCGGACTCGTCGGCCCGTTGCTGATCCGGGCTTTGGCCCTTCGCGGGAAAGATCGCCAGATTGCCCGGGTTGGTGCTCAGGGACGGCGGGCCGGCATGTGCGGCGGCCGTGATCGCGATGGCCACGGCCAGGGACAGCACCGTGCAGGTCGTGCGCTCGAAGCTCTCGTTCATCACCTTGTCTCCTTCAGTGAACTCGGGACTGGGATGCAGCGTGATATCACCCGCATGGCCGACGAGGGAATACGAACTTGTGGTCTCGAGAGCGAACTTTGTTCGGGGCTCTGCGGAGACCGCCGGGTCCGCATGGCGCGCGGCGGCGCATGCGAATCCATTTGGCTGAAACTGCATAGACAATGCGGTGACGTGCCGTAGAACCGGATTGGTGGTGGCGGTCAGAGGTGATCCGCTCTCCGTTTTGTCCAGCAAGCGAAAGTGGCACATGAAGTTGGCGTGCACCGCGATGTCGAAATTTCTTCCGGCGATGCTCCTGGTTGTCGCGGGTTTCAGCGCACACGATGCGGCAGCCCGGGAGACGGCCGCTCCCTCGGCGCTCGAGGCCGCCGTCGTGCGGGAGTCGGAAGCCACCGTGAAGTCGTTCAACGCCGCCGACCCAGCCGCCCTCGGGGCGATGTTTCTCGAGACGGGTGAACTGGTCGACGAGGCCGGCACGGTGCACGTGGGCAAGCCGGCGATCACCGCCCTCTTTCAGCGATTTTTCGCGAAGTATCCCAAGGCGATGCTGGAGATGCAGGTGGCTTCCGTGCGTCCCGTGGGCGACACGCTCGCCGTCGAGGAGGGGCAGCGGCGGATCACGGCCGCCGATGGCGAGACGGCCCGGGTGCGATATGTCGCCGTGCGGACCAGGCAGGGCGACCGGTGGCCGATCGCGTCGTATCGCGAATTCACCGATGAGCCGCTGCCGACACCGCAGGAGGCACTCCAGGCGGCGAGTTGGCTCGTGGGCGACTGGATCGACGAGGGCCCCGAAGGGCGGACGACCATCTCCTTCCGCTGGAGCGACGACGGCAACTTCCTGATCGGCGACTACACGATGTCGGCGGCGGGGGCCGGCGAATCGCGAAGCACGCAGCGGATCGGCTGGGATCCCGTGACGGGGCAATTGCGGTCGTGGACCTTCGACGACGACGGCGGGTTCACGGAGGGGCGCTGGGATGCCACGGACGAGGGCTGGGTGGTGAAGTCGGAGGCCACGATGCCCGACGGCACCACCGGCTCGGCCACGCTCGTGATCACCGTCGCGGACGCCGATCACTTCGTCGTGCGCGGCAGCGATCGGATCGTCGGAGGCGCCGCCGAGCCGGATTTCGAGTTGAAGATCGCCCGCAGGCCGCCCCAGCCGGGAGCGGCGAAGTGACGTCGGCACGCCATGCTCGGCCCCGCCCTCCCACGAGGAATGTGATGCGACTCTCCGTTCTCTGCGCGGTGTCGATGGCGCTCGTTGCGCAGTGCGTATGTGCTCCGCGAGCCGATGCTCGGCCAGGTGGAGGAGCCGGACGGCCCGCCATGGCGCGGCCGGCTGGTGGGATGGCACGGCCCGCTGGCGGAATGGCACGGCCGTCGATGCCACATGGCAGGCCCCAGATGCCGCAGGCGCGGCCCCAGATGCCGATCGCGCGGCCGCAGATGCCCCAGCGCCCGATGGCGAGGCCCCAACGGCCGCAGGCCAGGCCCCAGTTGCCGCAGGCGAGGCCCCAGCTGCCCGGCGGCATCGCACGCCCAGGCATGCAAATGCCAGGTGGCATGTCGCGGCCGAGCCTGGGCGGGATCAACCGGCCTTCGCTCCCTTCCGGCGGCGGAATGAGCAGGCCGGCTCCCTCGCCAGGCCTGCGGCCTGGCGGGATGACTGCACGACCGGGGCTTGGATCCATGCGGCCGCAGTTGCCCACCCGCCCGACAACACTCCCAGGCCAGATCGGCAGGCCGGGCGGCAGCCTTGCTGGGCGGCCGACGACCAGGCCGTCGTTCCCGACCCCCGGCCTTCCAACCCGGCCCGGCATCGGCGGCGAGCGGCCGGGAATTGGTGGAAACCGACCGGGGATTGGTGGAAACCGGCCCGGCATCGGGAACGACAACAACTTCAACACCATCAACGTGGGCGGCGGATGGGGCCTGCCCGGCTATGGGTATGGCCACGGATACGGCGGCTGGGCCAATCACTGGAACAACGGCTACGTGAATCCCCACTACGGCGGCTGGTACAACGGCTGCTGGGGCGGCAACTTGGGCTATAGCGGCGGCTGGTGGGCGCCGTTCGCCGTCGGTGCCGCGACCTGGGGGCTCGCCTCGACGCTCGGCACGTGGGGATGGGGGTATGGGGCCGGCGGCTACGTCAATCCCTACTACTCGTCGGTGCCCGCGGCCGTCGTGGCGGCTTCCCCCTACGACTACTCGCAGCCGGTGGTCGTGAACAACTACGTGACCAACGACGGCGACCTCACCGACGCGAGCACCGTCGCCGGCGCGACCGCGACGGCCGAGTCGGCTCCGGCGGCGCCGTCCGACGCCGCCTTCGACGCGGCGCTCTCCGCCTTCAAGAAGGGCAACTACGCCGCCGCGCTCACGGGCTGCGACAAGGCCATCAAGCTGGCTCCCAACGACTCGGTGATCCACGAAGTGCGGGCCCTCGCCCTCTTCGCCCTCGGCCGCTATCCCGAGGCGGCCGCGACGCTCAATGCAGTGCTGGCCGTCGCCCCCGGCATGGACTGGACCACGCTGAGCGGCCTCTATGGCTCGGTGGATGCCTACACGCAGCAGTTGCGGAAGCTCGAAGACTTCTGCCGGGCGAACCCCGACGACGCGGCGGGTTCCTTCGTGCTCGCCTACCACTACCTCGTGGGCGGGCATGCCGACATGGCGGCCGAGGCCCTGAAGGTCGTGGTCGCGAAGCAGCCGGGCGACGTCGTCGCGAAGCGGCTGCTCGAGGCGATCGAACGCGAGGCGAGCCCCGAGCAGCCGGCCGCCCCGCCGCCGGAGGCCACCGAGAAGCCCGCGGCGGGCGCCGCGGCGGGCCCGGAGACCGATCTCGTGGGCGCGTGGCGGGCGACGAGCGGCAAAGACTCCGTCGATCTCGTGATCACGGAAGACTCGCAGTTCACCTGGAAGGCGACGCCGGTCGGCAGACCGCCCGTCGAGATCGAGGGCACCATCGAGACGGCCCGCGACGCGATCGCGCTGGTCAGCGCATCGGCCGGCACGATGACCGGCGCCGTGGCCTCGAAGGGAGCCGACGCGTTCGACTTCACGCTCGCCGGCGCCCCGCCCGACGCCAAGCCGCTCGCGTTCACGCGCCGGAAGCCCTGAGCCCGCGCCGTCAGCCGGCTGCGCGTCAGAACTTCTGGATCATGTCGAAGCCCAGCATGGTCTGCTGGTTGCTGATCCCGTCGTTGTAGGGCGCGCGGGGGCCGCCGTACGGGCCGCCGAAGAAGTCCCAGCGGAAGGCCGGCCGCATGAGGAAGTTGCCCGTGGGCGTCCAGTTGGGCCCGAGCGTGAGGGAGTAGAAGTTGCCGGGGAGCGGCACGTGGTTGGGATTGCTGGGGCGATTGAGGCCCACGCGGGTGCCGTCGGTGTCCTGGAACCACTCGAACCGCGCCCCCCACGCCCAGGCCTCGCTCACGCGGTAGTACAGGTATTGATCGATGCCCACCCACAGGGCCGTGCCGCCGTCGGCCAGTCCCTGGGCCTGCGTGCCGAGCCAGTGGTGGAACAGATACTCCCAGTTGTCGACCGGGCGGGATTCAAAGATCACGCTGTAACGGGTGCGGTTGGCCGACGTGAGCGGCGGTGCCGGCTGGAATAGCGGCGAGAAATCGTTGCCCTCGTCGCCGCTGATGATCGCGAACGAGGTCGCGAACGAGTTGTCGTCGTTCTTGACGCGCACGCGGCCGAGGAAGTTCGCCTTACTGTAGGCGGAGGCGAGGCCGTTCCAGCCGTTGACGATCCCGGCGTCGATCTCGACGTTGTCGGTGGCGTTCCAGTTGACGAGCCCGCCCCAGTGGTTGAACGGGCCGGCGAACTGGTAGCTGTAGCTCTTCAGGTAGAAGAAGTTGCCCACCGCCGGCACGCCCTCGTAGCCGACGATCGTGTAGAAGTGGCCGAGCTTGAGCGAGAGATCCTGGTTGCCGATCTCGCCGTAGAGCTGCGGGATGGCGAGGCCGTAATACTCGCCGCTGTTCCAGTCGCGCGGCCCCGGGTTCGTCTCCCAGCCGAGGGACATCGCGAGCGGAAAGTCCTCGCCGTAAAGCAGGTCGGCGCGGGCTCCGACGCCGTTCGACCCGTCGGTGGGGAGCGTCCGCTCGGCGATGATGTACACCTGGTTCATCATCGCCTCGTTGGCCCGGTCGACGGCGTTGTAGGGCCCGTTGAACTTGCTCGCCGGCACGCCGAAGTTGCCCACGAAGCCGCCGTCGAGCCAGCCGTAGACGCCGCCGCGCTCCCGCTCGCCGAACAGGAACCAGTCCTGGCCCGACGGGATGATGCCCGTCATGACCTCGTCGACGAGCACGGGGTTTTGCGACTCGAAGGCCCCCGCCTGGCCGGGCTGGCCCACGAACGCCTCCTCCTGGGCCCGCGCAGCGGCCGCGAGCGCGAGCGCTGCGACCACGGGTGCAACCACGGCTCCTGCCGACTTCACGGTATGACGCATGCTTCCGTTCCTTCCGTCCTGCTCCGCTCGGCCTGCACGATGCGTGTGGTTTCGGCCGGACAACCGTCACGACCTTTGCCATGGGCGCGGGCGGCCCGCAGGGCCTCCCAGGCCATGTGTCTTTTCGGACAGATCCTGGGCGGCGTCGGTATCGGGCTGCTTGTTTGGCACGCCTGCGAGGTCATATTCTGGTTGGCGATGAGGACGTTCGACGACTTCGACGCGTGGGGCGAGACCGTGAGCGGGGCCAGCCTGCGGCTGGCGTGCGACGGCGTGGAGCATCGCTCCTGGACGCTCGGCATCGTCGATCTCGGCACGGTGATCGTGCAGGTGGCGGCGGAAGGGGGTGGCAACGTCTGCTACGGCGCGAACACGCACCCCGGGCCGATCCTGTTCGTGCCGCTCACCCACGCGACGGAGCACATCGTCAACGGTGAACCGCTCGACGACGCGTCGCTGTTCGCGATCCCGAGCGGCTCCGATTTCCGGATCCGCGTGCGCAAGCGGGCCCACGCCTGGTGCTCGATCGCGCTGCCGGGCGACCTCGCCGGGCCGGCCGCCAGCACGAAGATCACGTGCGGTACGCAAGCCGTCGCGAGGCTCCGCTACCTGGCTCGGGAGGTGGCTGCGACGCTCATCGACCAGCCCGCCGGCACACCGGCCCACCAGGTGGCAGCCGCAGAGGTGCTCACGGCCGCGGCGGCCTGCCTACCCGGGCAGGTGGAATCACGACGCACCGCGGGGCGGCCGCGGCTCGACCGCGACGAGATCTTCCGGCGCTCGATGGCCGCCATCGACGAGGCCCCGATCATGCCCACGACGACGGACCTCGCCCGTGGCATCGGCGTCAACAGCCGCACGCTCCTGCGGACGTTCCAGGAGGCCTTCCGGCTCTCGCCGAAGCAGTATCTGATGCTGCGGGAACTGCACGCCGTGCGCCGCAGCCTGTGTGCCCCCACGGCCCGGGACGAGACGGTGGCCGACATCCTCACGCGACACGGGATCTGGGAGTTCGGCCGGTTCGCCGCCCGGTATCGGCGGCACTTCGGCGAATTGCCATCGGAGACGCTCCGCCTGCGCAGGGGACAGGCCGGATGCGATTGACAGCGCGGCGCGTCGTCGAGCGACTGCCGCCATCCGAGCTGGTCACGACGTATCGCGCCCACGGGTGGGAGGTGCGGTTTCACGATCCGTTCGAGGTCCGCATGGGCAACCACGGGTGGCAGGTCTCGTTGTTCCACGACGACGTCGACGTGACAGCAGGCCATCCGATCCTCTGGTCGCTCCAGGCCAACTGGGGACTGAACATCCCGAGTCGTTACCAGCCGTGGTGCAGCACCCGGCCCGTCTTGGCGTTGAATGCCTGGGACAGGGCCGTCCGGGTGTACGACGTGGTCGAGCGTAGCGGGCACGCCTATGCCGTGGGCTTGCCGCGCGAGATCCAGTGGTCGCCCCGTGGAGAGCGGCTCGCCGTCACGGCCTACGACCGCATCGTCGTGATCGACGCGACGACCGGTTCCTCCGTCGGCGTCTCACCGCCCATGGCCCCGGATCAGGGTCCGCGGGCATTCTGGTGGCCGGATGGCGAGCATCTGCTCGTCGTGAATCGGCCGGCGCCGGCGGAAGCGACGCAGCTCCTTCTCGTCAGCGCCAGGGATGGGCAGATCCTGCGACAGGTCGATTTCGATCCCGCCGGGCTGCTCCCCTACGATGCCGAATCGTTTCGCGCAGCATCGCGGGACGGGTTTTCGCTGCTCGTGAACGACGGGCCGGAATCCAGGCCGGTGTCGGCGTCAGACGCGCGGGCGTGGGGGTTCCTGCTCGACAGCTGGAACAGGGTCGACTTCGATCCCCAGGCACGAGTGCTGCGCGCGACCGTGTACCGCCCGGTGGGCGAGCACGGGTCCCTGGTCGGCGGCGGCCACGCCTGCGTCGTCCACGAGCAGGCCGTGGAGGTGGCGGTGGACGCCGACCTCTGAAAAAGGGGACGCAGCTTTTTTGCCGCCCGGCCTCAGCGGCCCGTGCCGGCGGGGGCGGTGACCGCCTCCATCACGCGGTTGAGGTTGAAGCTCCCCGGCTTCTGCCGCGGCGGAAACTCCTTGAAGCTCTGCAGCCACTCGCCCACGTGGGCCGCGGCCGGCGCGATCATGAACATGTGCTCGAGATACCAGCGCTGGTAGTCCATGCCGATGTCCTGGGCGAGCTCGAACGGATCCATCCGCAGGTTGTCGAGCGTCGGCGCCCGCAGTTCCTCGAACGGCTGCTGCCAGACGTGCATGCCGTGGGCGGTCTGCTTGAGGAACGTGGCCTTCCAGTTGCCGTAGCGGAGCGCCGCCACGCTGCCGTCGTCGGTCCAGTAGATGAAGTCCTTGCGGGGCCACTCCGCCGCGCCGCGGAGCGCGGGGCCGAGGTCGTAGCCGTCGAGGTGCACCTTGTAGGTGCGGTCGCCGATCCGGCGGCCCCGCTTCAGTTCCTCCTTCGCGGTCGTGTCGCCGGCGGCGGCCACGAGCGTGGTGAGCATGTCCTCGTGGGCGCCGATCTCGTTGATCACCGTGCCGGGCTTGATCGTGCCGGGCCAGCGGATCGCGCAGGGCACGCGGTAGCCCCCCTCCCACTGCGTGTTCTTCTCGCCGCGGAACATCGTCGTGCCGCCGTCGGGCCAGGTGAACGCCTCGGCCCCGTTGTCGGTCGAATACATCACGATCGTGTTCTCGGCGAGGCCGAGCTCATCGAGCTTGGCGAGGATCTCGCCCACCTGGCGGTCGTGCTCCACCATGCCGTCGGCGTAGATGCCGAGGCCGGTCTTGCCCGCCACGCCTTCCTTCAGGTGCGTGAAGATGTGCATCTTAGTGGAGTTCCACCAGATGAAGAACGGTTTGCCGGCGGCCTTGGCCTTGTCCATGAAGGCGAAGGTCTTTTCGTTCACCTCCTCGTCGATCGTCTCCATCCGCTTCTTCGTGAGCGGGCCGGTGTCGGTGATCTTCCCGCCGGCGAACGAGTGGATCACGCCCCGCGGGCCGAACCGCTTCTTGAACTCCGGGCTCTTGGGGTAGTCGGGATGCTCCGGCTCCTCCTCGGCGTTCAGGTGGTAGAGGTTGCCGAAGAACTCGTCGAACCCGTGGGCCGTGGGGAGCATGTCGTCGCGGTCGCCGAGGTGGTTCTTGCCGAACTGTCCGGTCATGTAGCCGCGGGCCTTGAGGAGCGTGGCGATCGTCGGGTCTTCCTTCTTCATGCCCTCGGGGGCGCCCGGCAGGCCCACCTTCGTGAGGCCGGTGCGGATCGGCGACTGGCCGGTGATGAACGCAGCCCGGCCCGCGGTGCAGCTCTGCTGGCCGTACCAGTCGGTGAACAGCGCGCCTTCGCGGGCGATGCGGTCGATGGCGGGCGTGCGGTAGCCCATCATCCCGAGGTTGTAGGCGCCCACGTTGAACTGGCCGATGTCGTCGCCCCAGATCACGAGGATGTTGGGCTGCCGCGGGGCCTCGGCGGCGGCCGGCGTGGCCGGCAGGCAGGCGGTGGCGACAGCGAGGGTGGCGAAGAGGACGAACGAGCGGCGTGGCATGATCATCGACATGGTGCTCCGAGAGGTGAAACGAACCCGCCGTGGTAGACCCTGGTCGACGATCCGGGCAATGCGGAATTGGCCAAAATGCCCGGAGTCGCCGCCGATCGACGGGCAGCGCGGATTGGCACGGTGCCGTCCGTCGGCCATGATGCCTTCGAAGGGAACGAAACGTCGCCGCATGATTCCGCAGAGGTCGATCGCGCCCGCCATGAGCACGGCGTCGTATCCCAGGATCGCACGATTTCGCACGGCGGCCGACCTGCGGGCCCACCTTGCCGCGATCGGCGCACCGATCCCACTCGACGACGAGCCCCTCTCCGCGGCCGCGGGCTCGCCGCTCGCCGAGCCGCTCGCGCTCGGCGGCCGCGTCGTGGGCAACCGCTGGTGCATCCACCCCATGGAAGGCTGGGACGCGGGCACCGACGGCCGGCCGACGGACATTCTCCTGCGCCGCTGGCGACGGTTCGGGACGAGTGGGGCGAAGTTGATCTGGGGAGGCGAGGCGGTGGCCGTGGTGCCCGAGGGGCGGGCCAACCCAAACCAGCTCTCCGCGCCGGCCTGCGGCCGTGCGGGATTCGCATCGCTCCTCGCGGCGGTCCGCGGCAGCCACCGCGAGCGGCACGGTCGCGACGACGACCTCGTCGTGGCCCTCCAGCTCACGCACTCAGGCCGGTTCAGCAGGCCATCGGCCATCGGTCGGCAGCCACGGATCGCGTTTCACCATCCGCTGCTCGACGCGCGGCACGGCATATCACCGCTCGACGAGGCGTGCGTCGTGAGCGACGCCGAGGTCGAGCGGCTCATCGAGGCTTACGTCGCCGCGGCCCGTGATGCCGACGCCGCGGGCTTCGACATGGTCGACATCAAGGCCTGCCACGGCTACCTCGTGCACGAGTTTCTGGCGGCGCGGCGGCGAGAGGGACCCTGGGGGGGCGACTTCACCGGCCGCACACGGCTCCTCTGCACGCTCGTCGAGCGGGTCCGCGAGGCCTGCCCGCGGATGACGATCGGAGTGCGGCTCTCGCTCTTCGACACGGTGCCCTGGCACATGGTCGAGGGACGCGGCGCACCGTTTCCATTCGCCGATTCGCTTCCCTATGACTGTGGCTTCGGCGTCGATGCCGACGATCCCGGGCGGATCGATCTCGCGGAGCCGATCGCGCTGCTCACGATCCTCCGCGACCTCGGCGTGGTGGCCGTCAATCTCACAGCCGGCTGTCCCTACACGGTGCCCCACATCTCGCGGCCGGCGGCGTTTCCGCCGTCCGACGGCTACCCGCCGCCCGAGGATCCGCTCGTGGGCTGCTGGCGGCAGATCGACGTGGCGCGGCAGGCGAAGGCGGCGGTGCCGGGCCTCGTGATGGTGGGTACGGCCTACACGTATCTGCAGGAGTATCTCGTGCAGGCCGCGCAGGCCACGGTGCGGCAGGGCTGGATCGACATGGTCGGTCTCGGCCGAATGGTGCTCTCGTATCCCGAGCTGCCCGCCGATTCGCTCGCCGGCCGCACGCTCGCCCGCGGCGCGATCTGCCGCACGTTTTCCGACTGCACGACGGCCCCGCGCAACGGCCTGCGCAGCGGCTGCTATCCGCTCGATGCCTACTACAAGGCCCTCCCAGAGGCCGCCGAGATGAAGGCGATCAAGGCGGGGATGCCAACCGCATCGTGACGGCCGCCGGCACGGCTGAGCCCGGGCGAACCGTTTCACCCGTTACATTATTGGCGATTGAAAAACCAGGCCACCGGGTACACCCAAGAAGCCCGGAGCGCACGCGCCGTGGTCTGCGTGACGCCACTATTCAAGCCTCCGTAGTGCGGCTCTTTGGCCCGTCAACCGAAGGACTCCAACGCTATGCCCGGCCTGCTCCAGACGACGCTCCTGCTCATCTGCTCGAACGTGTTCATGACGTTCGCCTGGTATGCCCACCTCAAGGACATGAGCGGCCGGCCGTGGTTCATCGCGGCCTTGGTGAGCTGGGGCGTGGCGCTCGCCGAGTATCTGCTGCAGGTGCCCGCGAACCGGGTCGGCTATGCGACGATGAGCCTCGGGCAGCTGAAGATCCTGCAGGAGGTGATCGCGCTCTCCGTGTTCGTGCCGTTCGCGGTGCTTTACATGAAACAGCCGCTGAGGCTGAATTACCTGTGGGCGGCCATGTGCATCTGCGCGGCCGTCTATTTCGTGTTTCGGGAGTCGTAAGGGCTTGCCAACGTCCCCGCATGGCTTTGGCCGACGGGCGTTGCGGCACGAACGGCTCTTTGGATTTGTCACGGGAGGGGCGGCGCCTTCTGGTGTCGCCCCAGCCTTGGGGAGTTTTGTTTCCTCTTTATCCGGCACGGGGCAACTTGATGAGGCTCTCGGCCAGCCGGGCAGTCTGCCGCCTTCAGTGTGGGATGAGGCACAGCCCGGCGTATGCGCCGACCGCGAGCATGATCGTCTGCCCCGCGCGAGGAGCGTCGCATAGACGTGCAGTTCGAAGTGGAGGCGCAGGCAGTGCTCCGCTGCTGGTTCGCCCACGGCGTGGAACACGCCCATGAGCGCCTCGGCCGTGGAGAACTGTGAGGACTCGGCTTGGTCGCGCAGCCAGTAGCGACTCGGCTCGTCACCTGCGCCGCGCACGATCGGCCTTGTCTGGCAGGTTCTCTATCCCGTCATCATCGCGACGTTCGGCTACGTGTTCGTGCAGGCCGCGAGAGGCCGGCTACCGCTCTTCGTCGCCCTGCCCTTCGCCATCAACCTCGTGGCGAATCTGATTTTCACGCCGATCCAGTTCGGCATGCGGAATCTGCCCCTGGCGGCGGCCGACATCCTCGTCGTCTGG
>JBJSZP010000591.1:0-783 GCA_046090365.1 Planctomycetia bacterium | reverse complement strand
CCACGGGAGACCAGGCCTGTCGGCGGGCCGTCCGGCCAGCCGGCGTTTCTCAACGGCGCCTTCCTCCTCGAGACGGACTTCCCCCCCGACGACGTCCTCGGCGTGCTCGCGGCGATCGAAAACACGCTCCACCGGGAACGGTCCGAGCGCTGGGGGCCGCGCACGATAGACCTCGACCTGCTGCTCTATGACGACGTCGTGCTCGACCGGCCCGAGCTCACCATTCCCCATCCGCGGATGGCGACCCGCCGGTTCGTGCTCGAGCCCTGCGTCGAGATCGCGCCCGACTTCCTCCATCCGCTGGCCGGCTGCTCCGTGCGCGACCTGCTCGACGCGATCTCGGCCGCGCATCCCCACGTGGCGGTGATCGGCGTTCCCGGCAGCGGTGCCCCGGAGGTCGCCGCGGCCGTCGCCGAGATGACGTTCTCGCGACTCGTGCACGCGCCGGCCGCGCTCCCCTTCTGCGGCGACGACGAGGCGCTCTTCGCCCGCCGCTGGGAGGATGCGTTGGCCGCATGTGCGGCGGCCCTCCGGCACGACGCCTGGCCCGACGATCCCCACGGCACGATTTCCGACTTCTGGCTCGACGCATTCCCGCTCGCGGCCGAGGGCTGCCTGCCGAAGGCGCGCATCGACACAGTGTTCCGCCAGGCCGCGCACGCCACCGCCGCGCCGCACGTCGCGATCCTTCTCTTGGCCGACGCGGGCGTGCTCGAGGAGCGGCTGGCCTTCCGCCGGCGCCGGCCGGCGCCGCAGACCGACATGTTTGCCGATCTCGCGGGC
>JBJSZP010000590.1:0-3535 GCA_046090365.1 Planctomycetia bacterium | reverse complement strand
CGCTACAGCGCGTTCGGAGGCTAGCGTGGGCCGGTATCTCTCGATCTTCCTCACGTTCGCCCGGGCCTGCCTCGTGCGCGACATGACGTTTCGGGCCAACTTTCTCCTCGAATGCGTCACGAGCCTGGGCTGGATGTCGATGAACCTGGCCTTCTACCTGCTCGTGTTCCAGTTCACGCCCGAGATCGGCAAGGGAACGGGCTGGACGCGGGAGCCCTTCTTCGCCTTCGTGGCCACCGGCCTGATCATCAACTCGATCGTGCAGGCCCTGTTCATGCCGAGCGCGGAGGAGCTCACCGAGATGGTCCGCACGGGCGGGCTCGACGCCGTGCTCGTGCAGCCGCTCGACGCCCAGTTTCTGCTCTCGATGCACCGCGTCGATTTTTCATCGTTCGCCAACGGCCTCGTGGGCTGCGGGCTCCTCGGCTGGGCGCTCGCGCGGATGGACCACGCCCCCTCGGCGACGGCGTGGCTGCTCTACCCGCTCGTGATCCTGTGCGGCGTGGCGATCCTCTACAGCCTCGTGATCATGCTCGCGGCCGCCACGATCCTCCTCGGCCGCAACCAGAGCCTCTACGACTTCTGGTTTTATCTCACGAACTTTTCGCGGTATCCCGCCGAGATCTACGCCGGGCCGTGGGGCGGCCCGCTGCGGGCGCTGTGCACGTTCGTGATCCCGATCCTGCTCGTCGTCAACGTGCCGGCCCGCGTGATCGCCCAGCCGCTCGAGGGCGAAGCCTGGGGCCTCGTGGGCCTGGCCGTGGCGGCGGCCGTCGCGGCGCTCGCGATCTCGCGGCTCGTGTTTCAGACGGCCCTCGCGAAATACCGCAGCGCGTCGAGCTGACGCGTGCCGTGATTCACAGGCGGGCGAGGATCCGCTCGAGCTGCACGCGGTGCACGCCCAGGTGCGTGGCGGCGAGCGCATGCCAGCTGGCCGCGTCGAGCGGCCCGAACCACGGGTGCGGATAGCGGGCGACTGTGTGTAGATCGGGCGCCGCCGCGCAGACTTCCATCAGCGCGTCGCACGATGCCTCGTAGGCGGCCACGACCTCGGGCCCCGCGGCGGGGCTCGGCTTGAAGGCGGCGGTGCTGGCCGCCCCCGGCGGGGCGACGCCCCGCACGAGTTCGCCGATGAGCGGGGCGAGCAGTTCGTGCACGATCCGCAGGTGGTCGAGCGTCATCCACACCGACCAAAACCGGCTGCTGTCCTCGAGCCCCGCCACGCGGCGGATCAGCACCCGGCGTGCCCCGGCCTCGGCGGAGCAGCAGCCGACGAGCGCGGCGATGCGGGCCCGTTCGCGGGCGAAGCGGGCGTCGAACGAGCGGCGGCTGCCCGTGAGCCGTCGGAGGCGGAAGAGCGCGCGGGCGGCGAAGAGTTCGACGGCGGGCAGGCCGGCCCCCGGCGGGGCGAGCCGGGGCTCCGGCGGCGGCGTGCTCTCGGCCGCGGCGAGGCGGTGCGTCGCGCCGGATGCTGTGCTTGCCGTCGTGCCAGGCGTCGCCCGTGCCGCGAGCGCCTCGAGCGCGGCGACGACGGCCTCAGGCGCCTCGAGCGGCGCGAGGTGTCCGCACTCCGGCACGATCTCGAGCGTGGCTGTCGGCGCGAGCCGGGCGAGCGGCCGCATCCGCTCCAGTGGGCAGAGCCGGTCTTCAACGCCGAAGAGCAGCGTGGCGGGCACGGCGAGCTGCGGCAGGACGGCCTCGAGCCCCGGGAAGCGGCTCATCACCGTGCGCACCGTGGTGGCCGCCGCCCGCCGGTCGAAATCCGGAAACGCCCTCGCAAACTCGCGCACCCGCTCCGGATGCGCCCGCCGCGACGCCGCCGAGAGCATCGCACGGGCCACGCCCCGGCCCCAGAATTCAGTCGCCCCGAGCCAGCGCGTGCCGAGCACCTCGAGAGGCTGTCCGCCGCGGCTCGCCTCGAGGGGCGCGTTCATGGCGAGCACGCCGCGCACGCGGTGCGGGTGTCGCACGCCGGCCTGCACGGCAACTTGCCCGCCCCACGAGCAGCCGGCGACGAACGCCGCGTCGATGCCGAGGGCGTCGAGCAAGTCGACCACCGCGTCGGCATACGCGCCGGCCTGCACGTCGCCGCGCGGCGGATCGCTGCGGCCGAAGCCGGGGCCGTCGATGCGGAGCGTGCGCCAGCCGTCGCCGAGCAGCCGACACACGTGGCCGAAGAGCCGATGGTCGCTGAACAGCGACGGCCAGAAGACGACCGCCGTGCCCGCCCCCTCGTCGGCGACGGCGAGCGAGCCGACCCGCGTGGCGATGCGTCGCTGGGGAGACGACGAAGTCATGGGGCCTCGGTGCAGGGGTTCTTCGACGCCGGCGGAGCACGCGCCGCCGCCGGCCTTCGCGGCCGCCGGGGCCGGCTCGTTTCGTCACCGACGCCGGCAGGGTATCGTACTCGGTCGAGACAACCAGATATGGAGTGCGGCATGCGGCGAAGACGGGCCATGATCGGGCAGGGTGGGCATCGTTCCCGCCGCGGTTCCTGGAGTGACCGCCTGCCTCCGGCGGGCACACGAGCGGCATGAGCGACGTGCGCGGGCGGGGATTCGGTCTCCACGAGGATCTCGCCGCCGTCGTGATCGGGCTCGGCATCGTGCTCGTGGCGCTCGCCGTCACGTGGCAGGCGCGGCCGGCGAGCGACGCCGGCAGCCGCGAGCGATATGCGAAGGGCTGGCCGACGCCGCTGGCGGCCACCGTGGGCATGCCCGGCGCCTGGGCCGACGCGCCGCTCGACGCGTTTCGCGACAGGCAGGGAAGCCTGGCCGTGGTCCCGGTCGTGCTCGGCATGGGGTGGATCGTGGCGCTCGCTGCGGCCGGGGCGGCGCTCGGGGGCCGCAGCGTGCGGGCCTGCCTGCCGGGCGCGATCCTGCTCGCCGGGCTCGCCTGCCTGGCCTACGTGCTCTCCGGACAGAAGGTCGTGAAGTTTTACAACCTCGAATACCCGCTCTGGGCGTTGGCCGTGGGCCTGTTTGTGGGCAATGCGGCGGGCGTGCCCCGCTGGCTCGCGCCCGCCGTCATGGGCGAGTTTTTCATCAAGACGGGCCTCGTGATCTTCGGCGCCGAGGTGCTCGTGAGCCGGCTGCTCGCGCTCGGGCTGCCGGGCCTTTTGACCGCGTGGCTCGTGACCCCGGTGGTGCTCGTGACCACGTATCTGGTCGGCGTGCACGTGATGCGGATCCCGTCGCGGGCTCTGTGCATGACGCTGTCGGCCGACATGTCGGTGTGCGGTGTGTCGGCGGCGATCGCCACCGGGGCGGCCTGCCGCGCGAAGAAGGAGGAACTCTCGCTCGCCATCGGCCTGTCGCTGTTCTTCACCGTGATCATGATGGTGGCGATGCCGCCGGTGATCCGCTGGATGGGGCTCGACCCTGTCGTGGGCGGCGCCTGGATCGGCGGCACGATCGACGCCACTGGGGCCGTGGTGGCCGCGGGCGAGTCGCTCGGCAAGGAGGCGGGCGAGGTCGCCGCCACCGTGAAGATGATCCAAAACTCGATGATCGGCCTGATCGCGTTCGCGGTGGCC
>JBJSZP010000589.1:0-2608 GCA_046090365.1 Planctomycetia bacterium | reverse complement strand
CTGCTCGGTGACATCAAGGCGCTGCCCGTCGAGCAACTCGCCGTCTCCCTGCCGCGGACGTTCCTCCTCTTCGGCGTGGCCTTCGCCGCGCTGCTCGCGCTCCTCGCGCTGCCGTTGCGGTTTCCGGCCGCCGGGTGGCGGCCGCGCGGATGGCAGCCGGCGGCGGCCGCCGCCGCGGCCCATGACCTCGACGGCCCGCGGATGCTCAGGACCTCCGCGTTCTGGGGCCTGTTCGTCTGCTACACGATCGGCTGCCTCGCCGGGCTGATGGCGATCGGGATCTCCAAGCCGGTGGGCAGCGACGTGATCAACATCGCGTCGGGCACCGCCACGTCGCTCGTCGGCATCTTCGCCCTGTTCAACGCCCTCGGCCGGCCGCTGTTCGGCTGGCTTTCCGACAGGCTGTCGCCGCGGGCCGCGGCGGTGGCGAACCTTTCGATTCTTTTGGCCGCGTCGGTGGCGATGCTCTTCGCCGGCGAGAACACGACGGCCCTCTATGTCGCGGCCTTCGCCTGCTTCTGGCTGTGCCTCGGCGGCTGGCTGGCGATCGCGCCTGCCGCGACGGCCACCTTCTTCGGAATGAGCCACTATTCACGCAACTACGGCACCGTGTTCTTCGCGTACGGCCTGGGCGCGATTCTCGGGGGCATCGTCTCGGGCCATGCCAAGGACTGGTTCGGCAGCTACACCTACGCCTTCGTGCCCACGGCTGGCCTCGCCCTCGTGGGCATCGCGATCGCCGTCGTGTGTCTCCCGCCGCGCGAACCGGCGCGAGCGTAGGCCGCACGGGGCAGCGACAGGCTGAAGCCTGTCCTACTTGGGCTGCTTTGCGAACTCGGCTTCGTCGCGCCAGCGCTTCGCGTCGGCTTCGGCCGCGGTGAGGCCGGCCCGCGACTTCTCCGCCGCGGCGCCCAGTTCGGCAGCCCGCTTCTCCGCCTCGGCAACCTGCGCGAGGATCGTCTCGAGGGCCTTGCGGGCCAGGAGCAGTTCGGCATCGGCCGCGCCGTGGACCTGGGTCGCCGCCACGAGCGCCGCCTCGGCCGCCTTCAGGCGGTCGTCGAGCCGCGGGGGATTCGTGTCGGGCGTGCCGAGCGGCTTGGCGTCGGCGATGGAATAGGCCATGAGCGTGCCGGCCAGATCGCCCACGAACAGCCGGGCGCCGTCGCTCGTGGCCGCCACCCGCAGGGCGAGGTCGGCGTGCTGGGGAAAGTCACGTTCCCGGGCGCCGTCGGCCTTCCAGAGGACGGCCTTGCGGTCGCGGCCGGAGGAGACGAGCCGGCCGTCGGCAAGCCAGGTGAGGCCGAGCACGCCGCCTGGATGGGCGTCCCACTCCTTGATCTTCGTGCCGTCCTTCCGCGCCCAGAGCCGCACCTTGCCGTCGTCGCTCCCCGTCGCCACCACGGAGCCATCGCCCCGCCACGCGACCGCCGTGATCCCGCCGCCGTGCCCCTTGAGCGTGGCATCCTCGCGGGCCCCGCGGGTTTCCCACAGGAACGCATTGCCCGCGCGGTCGCCCGTGGCGAGCATGGCCCCGTCGGGCGAGAACTCGACGGCGGTGATCCAGTCGGTGTGCTTGCGGATCTCGGCCTCGACCTGGCCGTCGGCGGTGCGCACGAGCCGTACCACCTTCTGCGGGCCCCCGAGCGCGACCACCCGCTGGTCGGCCGACACGTCGGCGGCGAGCACCTGGTCGAACTCGTCGCCGAGTTCGCCGACCCGCTTCGCCGTCGCCACGTCGAACAGCACCACGCGGCCGTTCTTGGCGCCCTGGCCGCCCGCGGCGAGGAGCAGCTTCGCATTCCGCGAGAACCGCAGGGCCTTCACGTCGCCCTCCGGGAAGGGCAGCACGCCCAGGAAGGCGAGCGACGACGCGTCGTAGAGCAGCACCTGGCGGCGGCCGCCCACGGCGACGAGCGGTCCATTCGGGGACGCGGCCAGGCCGGTGATCGCCAGTGGCTTCGCGCCGGTGCTTGCAACATCGAGCGAGAGCCGCGGCGGCATCACGGCGGGCCCGCTCGGCCCCGCCACGGCCGCGGCGTCGAGCGCGAGCGACGCATTGCCCTTCCGCGCGATCGGCTGCCCACCGGCCCGCTCGATCGCACCCCCGGCGATCCACTTCTTGATCACGTCGAGCATCTCGCCGGGAATGCGGTCCGACTGCGGCGGCATCTTCGGCTCCGACGAATGGCTCACCACCTGCCACAGATACGAGCCGTCGGCATCCCCCGGCGCGATCACCTCGCCCGACGAGCCGCCCGCCAGCGCCTGGCCGAAGCTCGTGAGGTCGAGCCCGCCCTGCTTCTTGTCAGGATTGTGGCACCCGCCGCACTTCTCCCTGAAGATCGGCAGCACGTGCTCCTCGTACGTGGGCGGCGCATCGGCGGCAGATGCTGGCCCGACGAAACCTACTGCAATCACGATTCCGAAAAGCCAACCCGCCCAAGCCGGCTCGTGACTAACTGGACGCCGCTGTGGAATGGGCTTCAGCGTGTCGCTGTCTTGCGAAGCGCGCCGGCTCGTGACTGCCCAGACCCTCTCGCCGGACGTTCGCCTCAGCCCTCCAGGCTTCGGCTCTCTGCATGTCCGCTTCGCTTCGCCATCCATGGCT
>JBJSZP010000588.1:0-2571 GCA_046090365.1 Planctomycetia bacterium | reverse complement strand
GTGAACGTCAAGAAGGGGCAGTTTTTAGCCCCTGGCGACATGAAGCACGCCGTCGCCAAACTTCTCGCCGGCGGTTGCCACGACATCCTCCTCTGCGAGCGGGGCACGTTCTTCGGCTACGGGCGGCTGGTGAACGACTTCACGGGCCTGCCGATCATGCGGTCGCTCGGTGTCCCCGTGATTTTCGACGCCACCCATTCGGTGCAGCGGCCAGCGAGCCTCGGCGAGAGCACCGGGGGCGACCGGTCGCTGGTCGAGCCCCTGGCCCGAGCGGCGGCCGCTGTCGGAATCGACGGGGTGTTCTTCGAAACCCACCCCGATCCCGACACGAGCCCGAGCGATGGGCCCAACATGGTGCCCCTCGACCGGCTGCAGGGCGTGATCGAGCGGGTGCTGAGAATCCACGAGGCGCGGCAGGCCTGCGGCGTTGGCACGGGGCACGAAGCATGAGCACGATCGGCGGCGCGAGGATGCGCCGCACGTGGAGCGTGTCGATCGCGGCGTTGCCGCTCGCCTTCGCCGTCGGCTGCGGCGACGCACGTGGCCGCCCCGCCCGCTTCGACGCGGCCGCTGCGCCGGCCCCGCGGCCCGCCCAGGCGATGCCGCCGGCCGTGCGCCAGCAGCTGCTCGACGGCGCGATGACGGTGCTCGGCCGGCTCGACGGCTACGACGAACAGGCGGCTTTCGCGCAGGTGTTCGACCGCATCAACCAGTGGAGCCACGGGGTCGTGCTCGCAGGGGGCGATGCCGCAGCCGGCTGGACGCTCGATCCGCTGCACGCCACGCTGCCGCCAACGCTCGCCGCGGTGGCCACGGCGGAGGCCCTCGGGAGCGGCGTGTTCGACGCGGCCGACGACGTGGCGGCACTGCGCGACCAGCGCTGGCTTGCCGACATCGCCGCCACGGCCCGCGGCGACGCGGTGGACGATCTCGAGGTGGCCCGCAACCTCTTCGAGTGGACCGTGCGGTCGCTCGCGCTCACGAGCGATCCGCCGCTCGTGCCCACCGAATCGAATCCGGGCACGCGCTGGTTTTCCCTCGGGGAGGTGCTGCTCGCCGGGCGGGCGAGCGGCGCGCAGCGGGCCTGGGTGTTTCTCGAGCTGCTCCGGCACGCCGGGCTCGACGGCGTGATGCTCGCCACCGGCGACGCGGCCTCCGGCAGTCTCCGTCCCTGGCTGCCGGCGCTTGTGGCCGGCGGCGAGTGCCACCTCTTCGAGCCCGTCTACGGCATGCCCGTGCCGGGGCCGCAGGGCGCGGGCGTGGCCACGGCGCGGCAGGCCGCCTCCGACCCGGCCATTCTCGAGGCCCTGTCGCTTCCGGACCGGCCGTATCCGGTGCAGGCGGCCGACGTCCAGCGGCTCTCGGTGCTCGTGCCCGCCGCCCCGGTGAACCTCGCCCGCCGCATGCACCTCCTCGACGGCCAGCTCGCCGGCAGTTCCCGGCTCGACATCGCGATCGCAGCCACCGACCTCGGCCGGACCGCCCTCGCCGCCCTGCCCGGCACCGCCGACATCGACCGTGTGCGGCTCTGGGAGTTTCCCTGGGAGACGCTGCGCCGGCGGCGCGAGGCGAAGGCGACGGTCTCCTCGGCCGCCGCGCGAGAGCTCGCGCCGCTGCTCGTCGCCCTCGCGGAGACCGGGCCGGCGGGCCGCGAGACAGGGCGAACGCTGCGTCCGCTGTACGTCGCGCGGCTGCGGGAGTTTCGCGGCGACCTCGACGGCCCCGACGGCGCGAAGATGGCCTATCTCCAGGCCCGGCCGGCGGAGACGGCGATCGCGGACGTCGTCAAGCGTGCCCCGCCCGAGCAGGCCGACGGCCTCCGCCGCCTCTACGACGCGATGAAGGAAGACGCCACCTACTGGCTCGGCGTGCTCACGCTCGCCGAAGGCGAATACGCGACAGCCGCCGACTACCTCGGCCGGATGATCCTCGAGAACGCGCCCGACAGCCGGTGGGCCGACGCAGCCCGCGTGAACCTCGCCACGGCCGAAGCGGCACTCGGCCACACGGCAAAGGCCGTGGAACTCCTCCGCGCCGACCCGTCGCCCCAACGCTTCGGCAGCCGCCTCAAGGCCGCGCAGCTGGAACGCAAGCCGGTCACGAAACCGTAGTGTAAGGCAGGCTTCAGCCTGGCTCTTCTTAATGCGTGCCGGCTTCGGGCTCCCCGAATCCCGTCGCCGGACGTTCACTGCGGCCCTCCAGGCCTCCGTTCACTCGACTCCGGCTGCGCTGCGCCATCCATGGCTGCGCTTGCCTGCATACGCCTGCTCCGGGACACGGGGAGCCCGAAGCCTCCCTCTCCAGTTGAGGAGGCTCGGGGCTGCCCATGCCCTCGCGCGGGCTGTGGGAGCGAGCGCAGCCATGGATGGCGAAAGCGAAGCGGACACGCAGAGAGCCGAGGCCGGGAGGGCCGAGGCGAACGTCAAGCGAGAGGGCGTGGGCAGTCACGAGCCGGCACAGACGAGTTGAGGCGCGACGCTACGGTTTCTCGACCGGCTTGCGTTCCAGCTGCGCGGCCTTGAGGCGGCTGCCGAAGCGTTGGGGCGACGGGTCGGCGCGGAGGAGTTCCAC
>JBJSZP010000587.1:0-4664 GCA_046090365.1 Planctomycetia bacterium | reverse complement strand
CTGGAAAACTCCCGGCGCAATTCGAGCAGGAGCCGCCGCGCCTCCGCCACCTCGGGCCGGGCCGCGGCCGCCGCGAGCCGGTCGATCTCCTCGACGGCGTCGCCAAGCACCACGTCGTGGAGCGTCTCGGCGAGCACACGGCTGCGCTCGGCCGACCAGCCGGCGAACAGCCGCTCGAGCAGAGGCTTGAGCCCCGCCATCGTGAGGCCGAGCGCCCCTTCGCCCGCGAGCGTGGCGGCGGTGCCGACGACCACGTCGCCCACGTGGTGCACGAGCGTCGTCAGGCCGCCGGCAGTCGCGGCGGCGGCGGGAACGACCGCGGCCCCGGCGAGGCCCAGGCCCACCGTGATCGCCGGCCGGGCCACCGCGCCCACGTTCAATCCCGCCACGATCCAGCGGACCATCTCGGGGCTCTCCTTCGCGAACCTGTCGAGTTCGCCGCGCACGAACGCCCGATAGTCGTCCGACACGAGCGGCAGCGCTGCGTGGCGACGCTCGAGGTCGGCGAACCACGCCGCCCGGTCGCCGCCGACGAGCGCCTGCGAGAGAAGCGCGTTCAGCCGCTCGTTGCTCCGGCCGGCATCCTCGAGCCGCTGCACGAAGTCGGCGAGCGCCTGCTTGAGCGCCGCGAGCTCGCGGGCCGAGAAGTCTTCGCGGCGTTCGGTGTCGGAACGGGCCAGGCCCACCGCGCGGGCCGCCCACATCACGCCGCTGCCGGCCACGCGGTAGGCCTTGCTCACGGTGAGGTCGAGGGCGCTACGGCGCGGCTCGAGCCAGGACCAGATCTCGTTCCACACCACCTCCCGCGGCGCCATCGGCAGTTCCACGCGCACGCGGGCCTCGTCGGCGAGCAGCTTCCGCGCCCGCTGCCATTCGTGCGCCGTGCTCTCGAACCCGTCGAGCCAAGCGCCGGCCCCGGCCCGCGGATCGAGCACCACCTCGAGCGCGCCCCGCATCGCCTCGCGCTTGAGGCGGTCGAAGTCCTGCCCGGCGAGGGCGGCCGCGAGGTCGGCCGGCGCGGCGGGCTCCGGCCCGGCCGTGCCGCCCGTCAGCTCAGGCACGGCGAAGAAATCGATCCGCCCCGCCTCGGCCCGCGCGAAGTCGTGCGGGCAGGCGTAGACGGCCAAAGGCGCGATTCCCGTCTCGGCCATGAACGTGGCGAGCCAGCCGCCGAGCCGCTCCCGCTGCTGCGGCCAGCTGATCATGTTGAACACCACGATCACGCCCTTGCGGGCCTGCGCGGCGGCCCGGAAGAAGTCGCGCACCGCGGCGTCGTTGTATTTCTGCTGCGTGAGCACGGCGATCAACACGTCGCACGCGTTGCGCACGAGCTCGGCCCGGTGCCAGTTCTCGCGCAGCGTGCCGTCGATGTCGGGCGTGTCGAGGAGGATCAGCCGCGGCGGCTGCCGTCCCGACGGGTCTTCGCGCCACACGAGCCGGTGCTCGGCGGCCACGGCGAGCGCGTCGGCATCGCTCGTCCACGGCGTGGGCGTGAAGCCGGGAAAGAGTTCACGGAGGTCGAGCGTGGCGGCGAGCCCGTGGGGCAGGCTGGCGACGGCATGGAGCGTGCGGGCGGCCTCCGCGACCGAGCGGCTCATCGACGAGCCGACGAGCGAGTTGGCGATCAGGCTCTTGCCCGTGTTCGTGCCGCCGCACACAGCGGCCACGAGCACGGGCTCGCGGGCCACCTGGCCGGCGAGCTTGCCGAACAGTTGCCCGTGCCAGTCGGCGTCGGTCGGATCGGCGGCGCCGAGCGGGCCGGCGAGCGGCTCGAGCGCGGCCACGGCCCGGCAGAGCGCGGCGATATCACCGGCCCAGGTCGCATACGTCGTGTCTCGCACGTCCTCGCCGCTCGCTTCCTCATGCCGGGGCGGCGGTCTTCGTTGCCGCCCTGAAGCGGCTCCCCTACACTGCCTCGAGGCGGAGCCGTTGTTGCACGCAAGTGTGTCCTCCCCGGTTTCCGCCCGCAAATCCGCCCTGCCGCCCCGCGGCACGACCACGCCCCGATCGAGCCATGATCGAACGCCGTCCCGTGTTCCCCGGTGTCATCGAGATCAACCAGCAGGCGGGCTACCGCATCGGGTGCAACGTGTATCTCGTCTACGAGGGCCGCGACTGGATCCTCGTCGACATCGGCTACGAGGAGAGCGTCGACGAGATCGTCGAGCTCGTCCGGCAGATGGATTTTCCGCTGGCCCAGTGCCGCGGGCTCGTGGCGACGCACGCCGACGTCGACCACATCCAAGGGCTCGCGAAGGCGAAGACGATCCTCAAGGCGCCGGTGCTCGCCCATCCGCTCGCCGTCGAGTCGCTCGAGTCGGGCGACCGCGTGAAGACGTTCGCCGAGATCGCTGCCCAGAACGTGCACCTCGAGATGCCGCCCGTGAAGATCGACCGCGAGATCCGCGACGGCGACACGATCGAGATCGGGGGCCGGCGGCTCGAGGTCTGGCACACGCCGGGCCATACCGACAGCCAGCTCGCCTTCCGCCTGGGCAACCTCCTGCTCTCGGGCGACAACATCTACCGCGACGGCTCGGTCGGCGCGATCGACGCCCACCATGGCAGCGACATCCCGTCGTTCATCCGCTCGCTCGAGCGGATCGCCGCGAGCGACGTCGAGTGGCTCCTCCCGAGCCACGGCCCGATCTTCCGCAAGGACGACCGCCTGCTCGACCGCACCCTCACCCGCCTGCGTGGCTACCTCAAGCTCGCCGACTTCGGCACCTGCGCTCCCGACTGGCCGCTGATCGAGGAGTGGGACCGCGAACTGGCCGAGGGTCGGCTGCCGGCCGCCACGCCGGAAGCCGGGCGGCCGGCGTCCACCGCGAAGGCTGCGGGAAAGACGTAGCGGTTTTTCCGTAAAGACCGGTCGTGCGGCCGGCCGATACTTCCCTCTGATTCGATCTTTCAGGGGGACAATCCGATGCCACGGCACTTCGTCGCCGCCCTCGCCCTTGCGGCCGGGGCGTTTCTGTTCGCATCCGCGCCCGCCGAGGCGCAGTTTCCAGGCCAGCAGGCCTACGGTCGCCAGTGGGGCTACTCCGCCGCCACGCCCGACTGGAACCGCTTCTACCACTACCCCTACGTGTGGTACCCGCAAAACTTCTACGCCGACGGCTACTACCAGAGCGCCAACGACCTCTACTACCGATATCCGCAGGAGATGCGGGTGCCGGTCTACAACCGCCGCTGGCAGAACGACTACCCTAAGTCGCGCCGCTACTACCAGGGCCACCACTTCCACTTGGATGTGTTCTGACTTCACGCGAAACACAGGCATCCTGCCCGTTTTCGCTTGGGCAGGCGGAGGGAAAGCCAAGGTTTCCCTCGCCTGCCGGCGGTCGCACCTCCGGGCGACCGCGCCGTAGGACAGGCTTCAGCCTGTCATGCCTGATTGAATGCGCGCCGGCTCGTGACTGCCCAGACCCTCTCGCCGGACGTTCGCCTCATCGACCAATCCGCCTGCGGCGGATCGGTGCCCGCAGGCTTCGGCTCTCTGCATGTCCGCTTCGCTTCGCCATCCATGGCTGCGCTCGCTTCCATAGCCCGCTCGAGGGCACGGGCAGCCCCTCGCAACCTCATCACTCCGTAAAATCTCTTCATGGACCTCCACACGCTCGTCGTCGGCCGCGACCTGATGGCCTGTCGGTTCGAGGTCGTGTTCAACGCGGGTGAGGTGGAAAATGCGACCGAGATCGCCGTCGACGCGCTCGACCTCGTGGAGCAGATCGAGGCGCGGATCACCGTGTATCGCGATGCGAGCGAGATCGCACGGCTCAACGCGACGGCGGCAGAGGGGTGGCAGAGCGTGTCGCCGGATCTGTTTGCGCTTCTTATCCACGCCCGTGACCTCGCGGCGCGCACGGGCGGCGCGTTCGATTGCGCATCCGGCGCGCTCACGCGGGCCTGGGGGTTTCTCGAGCGGCGGGGCCGCATGCCCGGATCGGAGGAGCTTGCCGCCGCCCGTGCGCGATCAGGCCTCGGGCTCGTGGAGTTCGACGAGCCCGGGATGCGGGTGCGGTTCACTCGGCCGGGCGTGGAGCTGAATCTCGGCGCCATCGGGAAGGGCTGGGCGATCGACCGGGCCGTGGCGGCGCTGCGGATGGCGGGCGTGCCGAGCGCGCTTGTGCATGGCGGGCAGAGCAGCGTGCGGGCCGTCGGCCTGCAGGGGCCGGCGCTGCCGGGCCGCCGCGGGTGGCCGGTGGGGCTCAGGCATCCGCTCCGCCCCGGACAGCGGCTGGCCACGATCACGCTTGATGACCGGGCCCTGGGCACGAGCGGGTCGGGCACACAGTTCTTCGTCGACCGCGGCCGGAAACTCGGCCACATCCTCGACCCGCGCACAGGGGAGCCGGCGGCGGCGGGGGTGATCTCCGCCACCGTCGTGGCGCCCGAGGCGGCCGACGCCGATGCCCTCTCGACGGCGCTCTACGTGCTCGGCGAGGACGGGCTGGGGCGGATCGCCCCCTCCGGCGGCGACGCGGGCGCGATTCTCGTCGTGCCGGGGCGGTCTCCGGGCGGCGTCCGCGTGGTGATCGCGAATCTCGACGCGGAAACGTGCGCCATCGCCTTAGCCGCTGGGGTCACGGTCGACCGCATCGCGTAGGCTATACTGCCGCCATCGCTCAGGAATGTCCCCCGCTCCCTCGACAGCCCCATCA
>JBJSZP010000586.1:0-446 GCA_046090365.1 Planctomycetia bacterium | reverse complement strand
TCGCCGAGGAGCCGGCCGCCGAGGAAGATCGTGTATTTGCCGAGCGTGCGGCCCACGATCCCGATGTCGGAGTTGTAGGGGCGGGCGCAGGCGTTGGGGCAGCCGGTCATGCGGAGCGTGAAGGCGTCGTTCGCGAGGCCGAGCTTCGCCACCTCGGGCTCGAGCGAGTCGATGAGCCCGGGCAGCACGCGCTCGCTCTCCGCCACCGCCAGGCCGCAGGTGGGCAGGGCCACGCAGGCCGTGCTCCAGCGGCGGAGCGTCGAAATCTCCTCCGATGTCTTTATGCCGTGGGCGTGGAGGATCTCGGCGATCCGCTCACGGTCGGTGACAGCGAGGTCGGTGAAGAGCAGGCTCTGATGGGCGGTGATCCGCACGCCCGGCTTGATGTCGCGCAGGATCTTCCTGAGCGCCGTCTTGAGCCGGAAGTCGCCGGTGTCGTGGACGCG
>JBJSZP010000585.1:0-1315 GCA_046090365.1 Planctomycetia bacterium | reverse complement strand
GGCGGCGATCACGGTTCACGGCCGCACCGTGCAGCAGAAGTATGTCGGCCCGAGCAACTGGGAGTTTCTCGCGGCGGTGAAGCGACATGCGGGCGACCGCGTCGTGATCGGCTCGGGCGACCTGTTCTCCGCGCGGGCCTGCGTGGCGATGCTCCGCGAGACCGGCGTCGACGGCGTGAGCGTGGCCCGCGGCGCGATCGGCAACCCCTGGATCTTCGCGCAATCGCTCGCGCTTTTGCGCGGCGAGCCCGAGCCGCCGCCCCCGTCGATCCACGAGCAGCGCGACGTGCTCCGCGAGCATTTCGAGCTGGCCGTCGCGCTCCACGGCGAGGACCTCGCCGGCCGCTCGATGCGGAAGTTCGCGATCAAGTATGCCCGGCTGCATCCGGAGCCGCTCGCCGTGCGCGACGCGTTCGTGGCCGTGAAGGTCAACGCCGACTGGCAGGCGGTGCTCGACCGGTTCTACGCCGTCGACGGCCCGGGCCGCGATCCGTCGGCCGACGTCGACGAAACCGCCGACTGCGCCGAGACGGCCTGACCGATCTCGCGGCAGACGTCGGGATCCTGCTCGAGATGCCGCCGGGCCGCGAGCGCCGCGCGGCAGCGATCGACGAGCACGCCCGCGTCGATCCACCGGCCAAGCGCCCACGCGGCCGCCCCGCGCACCACCTCGTCGGCATCGCCGAGCGCCGCCACGAGGGCCTCGGCGCTCGCCGGGTCGGGCCGGTTGCCGAGCACGATCGCCGCCGAGCGGAGGAGCCCGCCACGCTTGGCCCGGAAGAGCGGCGTGCCGCGGAAGCGAGCGCGGAAGCCGGGCTCGTCGAGCGCGAGCAGGTCGGCGAGCCCGAGCGCAGCCCCCTCGCGCGGCTGAAACTCCGGCACGGTCGAGCCGGGAGCGTGCCGGTTCCACGGGCACACCTCCTGGCAGATGTCGCACCCGAAGAGCCAGTCGCCGAGGTCTTCCCGCAGGTCGGGGGCAACGGGGCCGTGGTCCTCGATCGTGATCGCGCTCAGGCAGCGCGACGCATCGAGCAGCCGCGGCTCGACGAACGCCTGCGTGGGACAGGCGTCGAGGCAGGCGGTGCAGGAGCCGCAGTGATCGACCTCGAGCGGCACGTCGGCCGGCAGCTCGGCGGTCGTGAGCAGGATCGTGAGAAAGAAAAAGCTGCCCGCGTCGGGATCGATGAGGAGGGTGTTCTTCCCGACCCAGCCGAGGCCGGCGAGCCAGCCGTATTCACGTTCGGGAAACGGCGCCGAGTCGACGAAGCCGCGGGTCTGGCAGCCGGGCAGGCGGCCTTCGAGCCACGCGGCGAGG